>RXJR01000010.1:0-147781 GCA_003963305.1 Candidatus Melainabacteria bacterium
GGCTCGACATCGCCCTCTACAACGAGGGTCTCGACCACCTCGCCGACATCGTCGCCGAAGGTCGCCTCCACTAGGCACCGTCTGCACAAGGCGAGCACGAGTCTCTGCGTAAGCAGAGCCTCATCCCCTATCCGCACCATCCTGCGGTGGGGCCGGTGAAATTCCGGTGCTGGTCAGACCAGGTACGGGGTCTGACTGGGGAAATCCCTTCCCAAACGAGCCAGAGGTCGACATTCAGTCGGCTGAGACTGGCTCGCATTTATCAACCCACCTGCAAAAGCAGGTCTTTCCGAAAGGAGTGTCTTGTCTATGAACGAGTCCAAACCCGGGGCCACGGCCCCACCCGACGATAGCGCCTCGGCGCTGTCGAGTCTCACGTCCGCAGTCGAACCCAACAACAACAACAACAACAACCCCGAAACCAGCAACATCAACCCGAAAGGAACCATGAACATGACCACCACCACCAACACCACCCCCGCCGCCACCACGCTCGTCGAGGGCGCCACCGTCACCGGTGTCGTCGAGAGCAAGAACCAGCACGGCGCCAGCGTCAACATCGACGGCACCTCGGCCTTCCTGCCGGTCGGTCTGCTCGGCGACACCTCGCTCAGCGACCTCGCCAAGGGCACCGAGATCGCGGTCAACGTCGTCGACACGAGCGGTGCCAAGCCGCGCGTCGCCATCGCCGACACCGCCCCCGCCGCCACGACCGAGGTCACCGAGGTCACCGAGGTCAACGCCGAGGTCGTCACCGAGACCGCGCAGGCGGAGACCGAGGTCGAGACCGGTGCCGACGACCTGCAGGACTCGATCGCCAGCCTCGCCGCGAAGTGGGGCGCCAGCGTCAAGTTCGAGAGCGGCAGCCGCAAGCCCAGCTCCAAGCCGGGCAAGCCCAAGGCGGCGCGTGTCGTCGAGGCGCCGGTCGCCAAGGTCGTCACCGAGACCGCTCCCGCGGTCGAGGAGAAGACGGTCGCGGTGGTCGAGCCCGAGACGGCGCCCGTCGTCGAGGTCAGCGAGCCGGTCTCCGAGAAGGCGGCCTTCTTCGGCACCGTCAAGGTCGGCGACGAGCTGACCGCGACCGTGAAGTTCAAGAAGGACTTCGGCGTCCACCTGGTCGTGGGCAAGCTGGGCTTCGGCCTGCTCCACGTCAGCGAGATGCCCGGCACCACCATGGAGGACCGCAAGGCCTTCCTGACCGGTCTGAAGTACAAGCAGGAGCTCAAGGTGCGCGTCATCAAGGTCGACGCCGCCGCGAACCGCCTGGGCTTCAGCATGGTCGCCGACGAGAAGGCCGAGTTCTTCGCGAGCCTGAAGGTCGGCACCGTGGTCGAGGGCACCGTCAGCGGCACCAAGGAGATCGGTGCCTTCATCAACCTCGGCAAGACGGTCGGCTTCCTGCACGTCAGCGAGGTCGACGGCAAGTCCCGCGAGGTGCGTGACGCGAAGCTGGCGGGCTTCAAGCGCGGCGACAAGCTGGAGCTGGTCGTCGTCGACGTGAACCGCGACAAGCAGGAGGTGCGGCTCAGCCAGCGCCGCCTGTCGCTGGCCACCCTCACCCCCGGCGCGTCGGTGACCGGCACCTTCTCGAGCGTGCGCGGCAACACCATCGTCGTGGACCTCGAGGTGGGCGGCCGCGGACTGCTGGCCAAGAAGGGCAGCAAGCGCTACGAGTACGGCGAGACCATCGTCGCCTCGGTCAAGTCGGTCAACGTCGCCCAGGGCACGGTCGAGCTGGTCTGACCAACCAGCGATAGTCGGGGCGATGAGGGCGCAAGCTCTCGTCGCTTCGGCTAGCGTCCGCGTCAAGAGATACGGCTGACGCCGTGAACACAGTGGTGCGGGCGGCGTCCTGGTCAGCTTGTGCAAGCAAGCGCCAGGCACGTCGCCTGCATCACTCCCTGTTCAAATTTGTTGCTATCACCTGCGGTGGCAGCAAATTTGAGCTGGGTGCAAAAACCACTGGCGTGTGCCAGGGGTTCTTTTTTCAAAACCGGAGCGCAAGCTCCCAAAAACAAAAAGGAGTCTTTATGAACACGACAAACTTGGAATTCAACCAGGGCAAACTCGCCCTCATCCAGTCCATCGCAAAGCAGTGCGCCGAGCCCGACGCGGAAAGCCGCATCTCCAACGAGTGGGCCGTCTTCGTCACCCTGCGCGACTGCTGCTCGGGCTTCACCGCCGACGAGCTGGTGGTTCTGCACCACATCGCCGAGGAGTGCCAGCGGCGCAACGCCGGTGCCCTGAAGGTGTACGAGTGCGCTGTCGAATTCGCGCGCCTCTACAGCGGCGAAGCCTTCGGCATGGAGCTCGTGGAAGTGATCGGCAACGCCATCAACAACTGCGTGCCGCTCAACCCTGACACCGCCCGCCCCGCAGGCATCATCCCCGGCTACCTCGGTGGTGCCATCGTGGACGCGCGCCGCCACCGCCAGACGACCGACGACGACCGCCCCGGCTTCTTCGGTCCGTTCAGCCTCAACTAGGCGCAAGCGCAGCACAAGAACCCGCAGTCGCTCTCACTTCCGAGGGCACTGCGGGTTCGGGCGTGAGGTTCACACCTCTGCCTTGTGGGTTCTCAAAACAAACAAAAACAAGAAGAGAGGAAACAATGCAGAAGCGCGAATTCTTCAACAACGGCCAGCTCACCCTGCTCGCCACCGCCGCAGTCGTCTGCGCCGAGCCCTACGACGGCGAGACGACGCTGTCTGATGAGATGGCGGTCTACGACATGATCGCCAATTACACCTCCGGGTGGACTGCCGAGCAGCTCGCCGTGCTCAAGTTCTGCGCCGAGGAGTGCGAGCGGCAGCGCAGTGGTGCCATCTCGGTGTACTGCATGGTCAACGCGTGGAACCACGCCATCGACTGTCAGCACGCCGGCGCGCGCCTCAACGACGAGATGGTTCTCAAGCTCGCCGAGATGGTGGAGCCGAACCTCAAGGCCGGCTGGCGCACCACCACCGTCACCATCGGCGGTATCGTCGCGGGCTCGCAGCCCGAGTACATCACGCGCGACATGACCGAGCTCGGGCTGATGCTGGATGCTCACGCTTCCGGCCAGAACCCCGAGCACTTCGGTCAGCCGCTGACGGCGCAGTGGCTCTACGAGCGCTTCGAAGACATCCACCCCCGGGAGGATGGCAACGGGCGCACCGGCAAGATCATCTTCAACTGGCTCACGGGCACGCTGGACGCCCCGCAGCTTCCCACGGAGCCCGACCGGTTCAGCAACTAGTACCAGTACCGAATGACGCGTGGGCGATCTGTAGTGCGATGGTGACATCGTTCTGCATATCGCCCCGGCGTTTCGCGGCGTTTCGACGCCAGTCCTTAACCCCGGCCCGCACTACTTCAAAGCGAGCCCTTTCCACATAAAGAGGTGGAATATGCTTTCTTCATCCCCAACCCAAACTGAAGGGATCCCAGTCGTTCTAGGCGGTGGCGGCATGAGGGGCGTTTCGCTTCTCGGCTTCCTCGACTTCCTGGAAGAAGAGTCGGTCATCTGCAGCGACTACACCGGTGTCAGCATCGGCAGCATCGTTGCGACGTTCTACACGAACGGCTACACGACCGCACAGATTCGGCAGGTCTTCCTCGAGGAGCTCTGCAAGCCGAGTCTGTCGCTCATGTGGCGGTCGCTCATCCCTCCGGTGTTCAACCCGCTGCGCATGTTCTGCGGCGGCTTCGTCAACCTCCTGCCCTTCATGACCTACCTGGTCGAGAAGTATCAGCTCGCGCATAAGCCCAACCTGCAGATCATCGCCTTCGACTTGCACACCCGCAAGCCGGTGATGATGAGCGACTTCCCTCTCGATGTCGCTCTTACGGCTTCGTGCGCAGTTCCCGGGCTGATGCGTCCCGTGCCGTTCGAGAAGGATGGGCAAAGCTACATGCTCGTCGACGGTGGGGCCTTCCATCCCCATCCCGGCAAGTTCTGTGCTACGCCCGCGATCATCGCCAAGCTGATCGACCTTCCCGGCATGCAGCTGCTCTTCCCCGACCGGCGCGAAGATTTCGTCGCCTCGGTCGGTGACCCGCTGTCGCGCTTCTTCACTCGTCTCAACGACAAGGACGTCGACAAGCTGCACCAGTACGGTTACCGCAAGGCGCAGGAAGCCCTGGCGGCGTTCATTCGCTGCGGCGAAATCCCCGTCGCCCAGGCAGTCTAGGTTCAGCGCAACCCGGCTGCCTGCGTTCACCACAGGCGGTGCCTCGAGTTTCGGCTCGAGACGCCGCCTGTACATCGCGCTGAAAGGAGCGCCAATTATGGCAAAAGACCCGATTGTTTTGTCGGGCAAGGTCTACGTTGGCGATTACCTTGCCCCTTACTACCCGGAGCGCAAGCTTCCGGCTCAACTGCAAGTCGGCGACATCAAGGTGGACAGCCACCTCGATGAGCGTGGACGAGCCAACCGCGAAGCGAAGACGGCAAAGGCGCGGAAACGCGGCTACTCCGGCTACTTCACCGGTTTGCTCTGGGACGGCACTGGCTGGCGACGGTTCTCCATTCGCGCCATCGTCGGTGCGGATGGTTGGTACACCAGCCAGAAGTGGAAGCGCGAAAAGATCTACGGTGTCTTCTGGAGTCTGGAAGGCATCGGCGGTCGCATCGCGGTTTTCGGTGACGGCACCTACGAACTGGCTCCGAAAGGAACGGTCATCGAGGCACCGCCGCCGGCACCACCCAGCACGCCCGAACCAGTCGTCGCAACGGTCGTCGAAGCAGTGCCCGAACCGGCAGTCATCCCGGTTGCAGAGCCTGCTTCCAAGAGCGACAAACGAGTCGATCCGGTCGCCAAGCCGGTGCAGCTCGAGCTGTTCTAACCAGCAATCGCTCGGCATTCGCTTCCGCGTCTGCCGAATTTCTCTATCTCCCAACCCGCTAAGCGGAAAGGAAGGCAGTGATGATTGACCTCACCGGTAAGGTTCTGGTTGTGGTGGACATGCAGCCCGGTTACGGGAAGAGCATGCTGCCCGGAGTGATCGAGTCGGTCGAGCTGCTCATCCGCGAAGCGCGGGAGGCAGACTCGCTGATCGTCTTCCTCGAGTTCTGCGACGAGCCGACGTTGCCGCGCCTGATGCGTTGGGTGCGCGCCTACGATCAATACGTCGTCGAGCAGAAGGATGGCTGCGATGGTTCCGACGAGGTTCTCGCCGCATGCGAGCGGGGACTCTACGACACCAGCGCCTTCGTCATCTGCGGCGTGGAGACTCATGCCTGTGTACGCGACACCGCCCGCGAACTCGCTGACAAGATGCCCGGCTCACAGGTCGAGGTGGTCAAGGAAGCGTGCGGTCAGGAGAGCGGCAACCACTGGCGGATGTTCCCGCGCGCTCGCAACCTGCACGTCGTCTCCATCGGAGAAGTCGAGCAGGAGACGGAGGGCGAACTCGAGACGGCGTGACGGTCGACCCCGGGGTCTGGATGTAACAATTCAGACCCCGGGCTGAGACCAGGGAAAGGTGATGAAGACGAGCTGCATAGCCCGTTTCCGCTGCTTTTTCCTTTGCTCAAGCCTACTAAGCTATATAGTGCCAAGGGTCAACCAGCCAAATACTCTCAACAACTATATGCATGAATAGATGCGACCAAAAATCAAACCCCTGAAGAGGGGTTTGATTTAAGTGAAGCGTCAGAGCGGAAGCGGAAACGGCCACTCCCGCGTTGCAGATTTGATTGCACCGAATTTGGTGCGGGCTTCGTCGACCTGCTTGTCGATTTCGCGCCGAGATGGCGGGAAGAGCACGTTCCACCCAGGCATGACGCCAATGTCGATGATGTCGTCGCCTTCGCTGTCGGGCCAACACCAGTCGCGTCCCGGAAATGTCATGCACTTCACGATCGCTGTCTTTCGCCCCTCCACTGTCGGATGGCAATGAGCAATGCCACCGTCGATGAGTAGATGGCGGGTGCCCTCCGCGTCGATCCAGAGAACCGGGGAAAAGACCAAAGGTACAGCCATCGTGGCGCTGAGTGCGATGTGCAGCGGCATGCCTGAATCCTTATCCGCGACGATGGGCTTGCGCGAGATCAAGTCGAACAGTCCAAACTGAGCATTGTTCCACTCGAGCCCTTTGCACCACTGTTCGATGTGCTTGGTCTGGTCCAACAAACCAAAGTAGGTTGAAAGCTTCTGCAACTCGCTCTCAGTGCCCTTCAGCAACTTGAACGGATTGATCAGCTTGGGCGCGATCGCATGGAGCGCACTACGCATACTGGGACGCCAAAGTTGATACATCGCGTTCTTCATCGCTTGTTCGGAAAAGCCATTGGCGATCAAAATTGCAATGAAGCCTCCGATCGACGTGCCCATCCAACAAGCGATATTCTTGTCGCGGTAATGCTCTGCCACTGGAATGTGACGACCAGCACCGCATCTACCGCCACCGCCGAAGCTGACAGCGGTAACTTCTGCTTGGTTCTTACTCACTTCGACCCCTCTTTGGGTCAGGCTCAAACAATCGAGCAGTTAACACTGGACGAAGCGATGACGCGCCTGCAAAAGCGCGTCATCACTCGTATTGGGGAAGCTGGTCGTTGAGCAAACGCGCGCTCTATCTCAAGCCTCTGCCCGAACTTGTTCAGTTGGGCCACTGCGAGATGGCGCGGGCGCGCGCACGGTGACCGTGATGTCCTGGCGTCACCGGCATGGGCTTGCATGCCGAGACACCTCCTTGCGCGTCGAGCACCATGCCCGGTCCGCAATGCTTGACACTGGCGTCGGCTATACCGCTTCCGGCACCAATGGCAATGGCGATCATGATCAATCCAGCGATGATTGAACGCTTCATTGGTATTCTCCTAATGGTCTGGTCAGGCGCTTTTCGCCTGAATCATTGTGCTGCAGCCGACGATCACATCGGAAAATTTAGCAATCAGATCGGGTAAATCATTCGCCGTAGAGTTCCCCGGTCGCATCGATCGACTTCGAGGGACGGAGGCTGGTCATCAGAGCTTCGAACTCGCTGTCGATCTGACTCTTCGACATCGTGGAAACAGGCAGAACAACATTCGCCCGAGCGCGCGCACGCGACTCAAACATGCTGTCAACGGTGCCGATGCGAGCACGCACTGCATCACTGCGCAGCCGCAAATTCGTCTGAACTTCCGGCGCCACACCTTGACCAACGGCGAAGAGTTCGAAATCAATGTCTTCTTGTTGAGAGACGAGATCTGCTCTCATTTGCACCAAATCTTGATCTTGCATGAAACTCACCTTTCACTTAAAAAGTTGGGTTGTCACCCGTGCGGTCCTATGTATGCTCGCGGACCAGCGCAGACAGTTCAGCGAGAAAGGCGTCCCGCAGTGGATACAAAGACCCGTCGTCGCGCAACGCTTGGCTGGTGCCGTCGTCTGCGACTCGCATGGCGTTGATGGCATTGCGGTATCGCTGGATAGCTGCAGAGTGGGCCTCGCTACGTGCGCCACCAGGTGCGCTAGCGACGTCGGTTACTGCGAAATTGATGTTGGCAGACATTGTTTCCCTTTCAAACATTAGAAGCTGGTGCGCATGATGACCAAACGATGCTTGCCGAGCAACACGAGAGTTACAGACGGCGATGCAATGTTTTGATCAATGCTGAATGGCTGGTTGAGACGACTCAAAAAAAAATGCGGATGAAACAGATACTTAACTATGCCAGCCACGCCTTATCAAGAGCAATGACAGAAGCCAGTCCATTCACCGAATTGGTCAAATCAAACACATTGTCAAGTAGCGAAGTCGGAATAGCGCGCCGGCGGCACTGAGACGGGAGCGATCCGCCCAACGGCATCTAACCCACTAGCTGAAGGAACTGTTCTTTGCAATGACAAGCGCGCCATACACAACTGAAGGGCGCAGCTAGCCGATTCCGGCAGTTGTCGAGTCATCGCTTATTTCATTAGCAACGAGCTGCTGAGCGGATTGATGATGAAATTATAAATTCGACGTTGGTCAATGCCGCCCCGTGCCAAAGATTAAGAGAACAGCCATAACGTCCGAAAACCCTGACTCCACGCTACTTTTCGAAACATTTCGACGGTAATTATTGATTTACTCATTCTCAATAAGCAAATCCAGGAGAACCCGTCAGGTGCTCGATTAAGAAACTTAACAGGGCAATTTCAGCCCACCTGTAATGATTTCGATAAAGTTGAGCCTGTTTTGCGCTGCGAAGCGTTCTCAACAAGGAAGATGGTGTAGTATTCTAGGCAGTTCAATCGCAGCAGGTGTGGACCGCCCGGTCCGGCACACTGCTTTACAGTCCACTGGAGGGAGTTAGAAACATGCGTTATTTGGGCTCGAAGTGCAAAAGATGCCGAGCTGTAGGTCAGAGCGTTTGCGGTCGAGTCAAATGCGCCATCCTGCGCAAGCCCTCTCCTCCCGGTCAGCACGGCGCCGCTCGCAAGAAGAAAAGCGATTTTGCTTTGCAACTTGCTGAGAAGCAAAAAATTCGTTGGACTTATGATGTATCTGAACGCCAGTTCTACAGCGTGTACGAAGAAGCTTCGCGCGCCAAAGGCGTCACCGGTACAATCATGTTGCAAATTTTGGAATCACGTCTCGACAACATCGTATTCCGTTCAAACCTGGCTGGCAGCCGCGCTCATGCCCGTCAATTGATCAGCCATGGTCATGTCCTCTTGAATGGCAATCGCGTCACAGTGCCTTCCATCCGCACCAAGCTGGGTGACAAGATAACAATTCGCGACAAGAGCAAGTCTCAATTGAAGGACGCTCACAAAGCTGCAGTTATCGTTCCAGAATGGATCGCTGCTGAAGAAAAGAGCATGGAAGCTTCCATCACAATGATTCCAACTCGCGAACAGCTCGATCAATCATTCAACGAACATCTCGTGATTGAGTACTACTCACGCTAACGAACAGATGCAGGAGTGGTCACCATCCTCTCTGGATGGTCAGAAAGCTCTTGTCGTGTTTGCGCATCCTGACGACTCCGATTTCTATGTCGGAGGCACGATTGCGCGCTTGACAGCGGCGGGCGTCAATGTCCACTACTTGTGCGCGAGCTACGGAGAGAAAGGCGATGCGCAGGGGTTCACGCCCGATCAGATTGCGCGCATCAGATTGGAAGAGCAACTGACTGCTGCCGAGATTCTGGGCGTATCTCGAGAAAACGTTGAATTTCTGGGGTTGCCGGATGGCGGCATTGTCTGCAATCGCGAACTTATTGATGCCATCGTCAAGGTAATTCGCCGAATCAAACCAGAAATCGTTATCGCTCTCGACATAAACACCCTGGACCCAGCCTGGGGAGTCAACCACGCTGACCATCGTGCGATAGGACAGGCAACCATCGACGCCGTTTACCCATACGCTCGGAACAAGAATGAATTGCCGGACCTGCCACCACATGAAGTGCGGACCCTGCTCGTTCTCAACTATCGCGACCCTAACTGTTTCGTCGAGATCTCAGGCACGGCCTGGCAGTCGAAAAAGGCAGCGCTGTCAGCACACAAAAGCCAATGGGGCGATGCCGAACACGTAATTGAAAAAGCAAATCAAAGATCGCGGGAAAGCTTTACGCGCATCGACTGGTAGGGTAAACCCTATTTCCGGAATATCACACCATTGGTTAGCATACTTCTTATGGGTGAAAAAATACGCCGTCTACCTCTGCTTTCAAACCAGCGCGCACGTATGTCGGCGTGCATACAGCTGTCGGTAATGTTTCATGCCTGGGTATTTTCAGGTTTCAGTGCAAACGCTCAAGCACAGGCGATACGCAGCGAGAAGGCTCAGCTGATGCAAGCCCTGGCCTACGCAAGACGTGCAGGAATAGATATTTCAACATACCAGAAAACGTTGAAAGAGCCTCCATTTGAAGCAGGATTCGAAAATCGTCCGGAGCTAGCCAGGGCGGCCCACAGCCTTCTCGAACAGATGCTGGATCAAGTCAGTCGCCAACTTTCAAATGGTGATCCTGACGTCGTAGCTGCCAATCGCGACGGTATCTTGATTGTAGACAGCGGCGACAGCAAGGTGGCAAGCCATTCTCTTCTTGTCAGACGAGATGGATCAGTGCAATACACTATCGACAACAACGTACCTGGTCTGAGAGCGTCAGGCCAACAGTATCGTTTCGGAGGCAAGACCGGTTCAATAAAGATTTCCACGGCACAGGCGGCACGCCTTTTCGAACTGACTGGCGACGGCGGCAAACTGTATAGGATTGCCGCTACAGCCCTGCTTCCCGATCGTGATGACGGAAATTTTCTGATACCACAGATGGTTTACGTCGACTATAACGATAACACCTCTCCTAATCTGCTTTGCGCCAGCAATGAGCACGGTAAGGAGCTGGCTGAGTGCTGCAAATCCATCCAGGCGTCCACCCAAATAAACAAACTTGCGCAAATCAAGAACCTCTAACGCTCAGACATCAGGGTCTCCGACAACCCTGTTCCTGACAAACTCCAGGCGCGGTGAGCGAAATTCCGGTATTCCTTCAAGCTCTTGAGAGAGCTTATTGTCCACCCAAAGTTTCTTTATCGACCGATTAGCTAGAATCCTTCGAACATCTTTAGCAGAAAGCGAACCGCAATCGATTGTCACTGTCTCAAGCTGATTACTTGCAGCAATCCAATCAATCAGTGCCGGCGGCGGTTTGAAATCATCCTTCCGCAGCCTCAAAGTTTTTAATCGCGGCAGTCGTCGCAGCCCCCTCAATACCTCTGGCGTGATAACGCAATCGACTGTCAGGACCTCGAGCTTTTTGAAACTTTCCGGCTTAGCCCACAAAAACTTCGGATTGTAGTCTTGAAATTCCATAATCACCAGTGAAGGTAAGCAGGACAGTGAAGGTAAGCGCTGTGAAACAAATTTATTCTGCTTCAGTTTTATGCACTCCAGCCCTTCCAACTGTTCCACGGCATTCAACATACCGTCGGTAACCTTTACCTTTTCAAAGCTTACCGATTTCAATTGCTTCCATTGGTTCAACTTGAGAAGACATTGCTCGAACCCTGTCAGCAACTCTTCCGGCTTCAATTTGACTTCAGGCAATTGCTTGCGATTCTCCGCCGCTTCAGCGTCGCGGACTGGTTTCCTTTCTTCTACTGAAAGAGTAAATTTACTGAGCCTGTCGGTATCCTCTATGATCTTGTCCAGCTCGAGCGCGTCGCCCAATACGGTGAAACTTGAAAACAAGTTTGGGTCGATTCGATTGATGATTTCCGGATGGGCAATTGTCAAATTATCGTAGGTTTGAGCGACGATAAAACCAAGCCTGGCGTCGGCTGGAACATCGACGTAATCCTTCGCATACAACACATCGCCAATGCGCTCATAGTGCGAGTTCATCGGAACAATACGCCCTATCTCTTGTGCCGGACATTTGATTCTTAGCAAACGCTTGCCGTCACGTCCTAACGTCGACGTCGTCAGTGGTACAACAGGCGGAATCGAATCAACAGAAAACGGTATCTGATTGCCTTGCCCAACTGTCGGCGCAACCTCCTCTTTTTTCTGAACAGGCTCTACCACTTCGTGAACCCGGTTCTGCTCTGGTGATACCAGCTGCCAGGCGAAATAGGTGGCAGCAGAACTGGCGGCCATGACACCAGCAACAAGAAATCCCAATTGCCCGACAGAGAGAGAGACATTAGCCGACTGTTTTTCCACACCACTGGAACTAGCGGCGCGTTTCCTTTGCTCGATCAACTGAGCGCCTGCACCGGGATTCAACTCGTCGATGATTTCTAGCGCATCCGAGTAACGCTGGGAGGGCTCTTTGGCAAGCATCGTGGACACCACGTGCTCCCACTGAGGTGAAAACTTCAAACCCAGACTTGCTTCAGACATCGGCACAATCGCGGTGCCTTTATGAAGCATCATCGTGCGCAGAGCATTGACGCCAACATGCGGTGGTGCGCCGGTAAGAGCCTCGTACGTAACGCACCCGAGCGAATAAATATCGGTACGCTGGTCAATAAGTCCACCTGCGCATTGCTCAGGGCTCATGTAGAGCGGGCTGCCGAAAATCTCACCGGTACGAGTCAACTCCTCCAACTGGCCTGCCTCTTCGTTGACGATTTTGGCGATACCAAAATCCAGAATTTTCACAGCCAGTTCCGGTGAAAACGAAATCATGATATTCCCCGGTTTCACATCACGATGAATAACCGAGTGCGCATGAGCGTAAGAAAGTGCATGGCAGACCCCTTCAAGAATAGGTTTATATTCTTCAGGCGTCAGCACAGTCTTGCGCTTGATCATATCTGCAAGCGTCTCTCCAGTGACAAGATCCATAACCAGGTATGGATCTCCAGACTCGAGGATGCCGAAGTCGTGCACTTTCACAAGGTTGGGGTGGCTAAGCGAGAATGCGGCTTTTGCCTCATTTTGGAAACGCTTGATTAGCACTGCATTTGGTGCACATTTCACATCAAGAACTTTAAGGGCAAATTGCTTTTCAAAAAATATGTTAGTCGCACGATAAACTGTGCCCATTCCGCCGGCACCAAGAACCGATTCGATACGGTATTTGCCGGCGACAATCTCGCCGGCAGATAGCCCACCGGAACCACTCGATGATATTGTCCGAAACTGCTCTTCTTCCATCAACTCGCCATCCTGATAGCTTTATGGACCATCGACAGCCGGCCTAAACGCTGACGAGCTACTACCGGACATGTAAGAAACGACACAGACGCCCGACAGACCGGGCTTCAGGGTTAAGAGCCAAGCGCCCGGGCTCCACATGTTGTACTATTGCCTATTGTCGTGGGCAAACCCTCGGCGCTTCGCCCAACAGTCTAGTCAATAGCAATCTGGGGCAGAAAAATACCAAGTACTTAGTGAAGGGTTAAAAATGAAACGTCTACTGCCAACCTTACTAATTTTGAGCGCGTTTTCCCTGCCCATGGCTGAGGCGCAATCATCGCAAGCCAACGATTACACAGAGCGCGCCACGACACTCGCTAAGCAAGGCGACTATGCCGGAGCGTTGAAGAACTACAACGCAGCCATCAAGGCCTCCCCAACAGAGTATGCAGGTTACCTGAACCGGGCCCAGTTCTATCGGGTTCTGAAAAAAACAGACCTGGCAATGGCCGACTTCAATCAGGCAGTAAGAATCAGCGGAAACGACCCACAGGTTATCTACGAGCGTGCCAAATTCAATCTCGACTTGAAGAAATATCCGCAGGCACTGGCTGACGTTAATCGCTCCATTCAATCAGACCCGAACGTTGCTGACCGTTACGCTACTCGCGCGGCAATCTATCAGGCCATGAAGCAATACAACAAAGCCATAGTTGACTGCAGCAAATTCCTGGCTACAAACCCTCGAGCCGGTCAAATCTACGATGCACGCGGCTCCGCGTTTTTAGGACTGAACCAGCTGGATAAAGCAATTGCAGATTATTCAGCCGCCATTGCCTGCAACAATAAAGATGCATTCGGTCTGGCTATGCGTGGAAGAATCTACGAGAAACAGAAAAAATACGATCTTGCACTGGCAGATTTAAATCGAGTCATTGTCCAGGTACCAGACGGTCCGAGCAAAGCAAAATACTATGAAGAGCGCCTCAAGCTGTACAAATCTCTCAATGAAAGCAACGAAGATTTGATCGCTTCAGACCTTGAAAGAATCGCCGCTCTCGAACCGAAAAACACAGAAGTACGCTATCGCTTCTCCAGCATGGCCTGGCGAAAACAGCCTCAAATGGCAATCAGATGCATGACAGAGGCAGTTGCGCTCGAGCCCACCAACGTGAAATTCCTTGCCCTGCTCGGCAAAGTACAGGCAGAAACAGGCAAAAACAAAGAAGCGCTCGAGAATTTAAACAAGGCACTTGCTGTTGACCCGAACAACTTCGAGAGTCTAACAGCTAGAGCCCAAGCCCTTCTTGGAGACTACAAATTTGCCGAAGCGCTGGCTGACTTAGATAAGGCAATCAGCTTGAATCCCAACGGAGTAGAGGTTTTCTACTTCAAAGGACAAGCCGAAGAAGGGCTGCGACACAGCAAAGCTGCAGTTGAAGCCTACGGCAAATTCGCGCACCTGAAAGCACAGGCGGCAAACCGCACTAATGAAGACGATCGCCGCATCGAGCAAGCAAAACGCAAAGTAGACCTTCTCACTGCCAACCTGAGCGAGGCAGAGAAAGCTGCTCTCAACGTCCCTGCTCCAATTTCGACACCACCTTCAACGGCCCCCGCCCCCAAACAAGAAAAAGAATCTCCCGGCGCCGCAGCGCCCGGCAAGTAGTGACGGCATCGTTCACCAACATTCATCTTCATACCGATGACGCGGCAGCCGTGCGCGCGGCACTTGACGCCGCCGAAATCACGCAGTCAAAAATGTTTGGTCGAGCGGGAACGCCCTGGGTAAGCGTCTATCCACGCGCCACCGAAGACGGTGCCCCCGATTTCGACCTGCTCAAGGCGTTTGCCTTTTCACTCTCCAGACATTTAGACACGATCGCGCTGGCAGTCATGGTTGAGAGAAGCGCAAATCTCAGATTCGCACTATACAAAAACGGAATCTTGCTCGATGAATACGCTCTTCATCCCGACTTCCCCGACTGTTCGCGGCCTCCAGTCGGAGGCAAAACGGAAGTGCTTCTGCCTTTAACGATAGAAGGAACAAGCAAGAAAGACCTCGACATTTTGCTCCATCCAGGCAAGAAAGATAAGGTGCAGCGTGATGCGGAGTCGATAGCCCAAGCCCTTGCCCATTTTCTAGCTTTGCCGAGAGCGCAGGTCAGCATGGGCTTCAATCATCTCAAAGAAGCGCAAGCAGGGCGCTGAAACCCGATGCAACCGACGTTCGGGATGCACAAACTTGCTTGACGGAATATGCCATGTCGGTGCGGTCAGCGCGCTTGATGCGCTGATGGCATGTAAGACTATACGCGAATCGTCCGCACAACGTAAACAGTGCGTTCGGCGCCGGCCAGAACGAGAACGGAGATGCTTTCTCCAGCCTTGCGTCCGGCAATTGATTGCACAAGCCAGCAGTTCGGACGGTAATCCTCCATCGGAATAAATACAGGCTCCGCTATCACACATCTGAAAAACCGCGCCACAGCCTGGGGATTGTCGTTGCTGACAAACTTCTGCTCGAACACCTTGTCTTTTATAAAGAGTCTGCCGTCAGGCACAGACTCGGCATAAAGCTCGACGCCAAGACGTTTTTCAAGATCCAGCAGTTGCTCAGTCTTTTTCACGTTGACCGGCTTATTGCTGACGTGTACGCGCTTCAATTGCAGAAACTGCTCGCCAGCTATGCCTTTACCCAAATGAACGGAGATCGTCTCAACCGGTTTGATCGCTTCGATGAAATATTGCGAGGAAGTAGCGGTGAGATAGCTGCTCTGTTTCAGCGCCGCCAAATAGAACAATGATACTTCTTGCAGCGAAGCACCGACGACGCTGAATAACTGCGACTGAGCGTGCGTTTCATTCAAGCAGGCGCCTACAGGTGTAAGCGCCTGGTGTATCGGCAAATTAAAAACCTGATTGAGATCGTCTGCATCGTTTATCGGAAGTGCGCTTCGCAGTTGAATCTCTGCTTCGGAGTGAGCTTTCTTGGAAAGAATAATGACGGTACCGTTGTGCTGAGCTCGAATCAGTGACACCGAGCGTGATATCGTCTGCGTCTCATCAAAAAGCACATAGGTGTCCGGAGTGGGCATGGCATTCATGACAGGGTCAGGCGCTCGCCCTTTGTAGTGAGCCGCCAGCATTTGATTCATCAAGTTCTGGCTAATTGGACTGTAGGGATCTACCACAACCGTTTTGCTGAGATGGAAATTGAAGACAGCCGTGGAAACAGACTTGTTGAGCGCATCGAAGTAGAATTTGCTGACCAGTGCAGTTTGATCGGTGCTGAGGAAATCCATGCTGTAACGTCCCTGGTACTCTCTGGAATCTCCCTTCGGGCGCGAGTTTGGATAAATCGGCAGAAGCAAAGTATCTTCCACAACTCTTTTGGGATCTGCGGCCGGCTCAATATATTTCTCGTAAGCCGATTTGAAGCCGTCCAACCCAATTGAACGCAGTTGCTTCTTGTCTGGAAACTTCTCCAGCCGACAGCGCTCAGGGTAGAGACCGGCCGCATGCAGCAGATCAGAGAGAGATTTTACACACTTGTCTAAATTGCCGTTGGCGACTCGCTTGAGCGGCATGTTTTCTTCCGCTTTGCGAAACTCGAGTGAATCGGCGAGGGGAATCAGTGCCGGCAAATCTTGCTCATTGATGATCGACTGGCTGAAATTGTATTCGCCATCGGACCGCTCCAGATAGTCGATAACGGAATAAGGAGTTTCGCTTCTGGCATAAATCTTCTGCAAAAAGGCCTTCTGCTCGGCATACATCGTCGACATCACGCTCAGCCGCATGCGGTCGAACTGGTCAAACAATTCATGGTCTCCGGGCAGACTGAACGGATACCAGTTGTTCTCAGACAGCACCATAGGCAGTGCCATCGATCCACCTGGAGCACTGGTCAAATCTTTTGAAATCTTCAAAAGCAACTTCAGTCCGAGAATGTCTTCAGAACCGCTTATTACTACTTGATTGGCATGAGGCACTATGGCAACAGGCATACCTTTTAAACGCAAATTTGCCACTTTGTCGGTGAGCAGAAGCTTAGCGGGGTTGTGATCCAACCCCGGTGGTGCCATGTAGACACCAGGTGCCACGAGTTCGAAGGGGTAGGAAGAGATTTCACTCAAGTTGGCAAATGCGATGCCCAGCGCTTCACTGAACTGCATATCCCACTTGTTGAGCAAATCCTGTCGAACAATAGATTCAGTCTGACCACGGTCATAAACCAAACCCAGTGCATAGTGTTCGGCAATCGGCACATATGGAACTTGCAAGGCCAGCTGGGTTTCCAGACCGTCGTCAAAACTCTCGTCCTCGAGAGCAGCTTCGACTTCTTCCGACTGACTGAAATCACCCGCAGAAAAGGCTTGCGCCTGAGCAGCCAGCTCATCTAAATCATCGAGATCGAGTGGATCGTCGCTTTCATCACGGTCATCATCACGGACAGTAACAGCCGCCACCGGACGCGGCAAAACCGGTCTGCGAGCCGCTCTCTCCAGCTGCAGCTCAAGATGCATTCGCTCGATTGCGAACCGGAACTTTAGAAATGGTGCTATTAGATCTGTGGCTATGTTTTTACGCTTCGTAGACGACTCGAGCACCACCGTGCACTTTAACCGTGCAGCCAACGCGAGCACGAATGGACGAGCCGCGATGAGCGATCACGTTTGAACCAGGCTCTGCATAAACATGTGAACCTTCATATGCGATCACTCTGGAACCTTCCTCGGCGATAACATGCGTGCCTGCCTTAGCAGAGACCAGCGAACCGGATTGCGCCGTAATCTTGGATTCCCCTTCCACCACCGCGTACATGCCTTCGGCAATGGCGGGCTGATTCTCAGGGTTGAAATCCATCAACGTGCCGTCAGCCACTCTGTTGAAAGATCCTTGTTTGAAAACAACTGGCATGAGGGCATCTCCACTGTCTATTTGATTGATCGCCACGGTTCAGACCTCTCTACTTTGCCGATATTCAAAGTCTGAACCATTTCAGTGACAATGTTATGACATGACTGTGGCAACAATGTGTCATCAGTGCAGGACTTATGTGAAAAAATTTCTTAGTTGACGAGACAACCCGGGTGCTCACTCAAACGTTGTATTTGCGCAGCCTAGGGACGCTCCCAACCGAGTTCTTCAAACGAGTGGTATAAATCGACCCTGCTGCGCTGACAATACAACAGAGCGATAATGGCCCTTTCTGTTGCCAACCTGTTGCGCTCGATCAAACTGAGACACTGCCTGGCCGCAATCAAAGTATCGCTGTCCAGCTTACCTACCGCCACAAGACGCTTGGCCAGGTTGGTTCTATCGGCTTCTTCAGAGCCCAGATCGTCGACGTCAGACTGTGAAACTATGCCGGCCCGCAAAATCAACTCCAGGATATCCTTGGGTACATCTGCAGCCTGTTGTTTCGACTCGGGGGCGGGCGTGGGCTCGGGTGTTGGCTCGGGAACCGGCACGACAACGGGTTTAGGGTGCTGCCGCCTGAACTCTTCCATCGCCTGCTCTTTAGTCAGCCGCTTCGTGCGCATCTCTTGCTGTAAGCGCAAAACTGTCTTCCAGACGCTGTTTTTGATCAATCCTGCTTCCACTAAAATGGCTTCCACAGGCGTCTCGATCCCCTTCAAATCAGCAGGAATGTCCCTGGTCAAGCCTTCCGTCACAATCAGCCCACCTTGCAAGTGAGCGCGATCTAGAGCGGCAGCCGCTTGAGTCAATGTCATGGAGCCGCTGCGCAAGAGCATCTGCACTTTCAGAGCGGCCTGATAAGTGCTGGCAGGCAAGTCGCCGACATCGACAAGGAAGTGAGTAGGAGCAGCCACTTCCGACTCGGCAGCAGGTGGTTTTTCGACATATTCATCCATGATTGCCTGCAGCTGATTCTGCAGCACATCAACATTGGCTTGCCGATCGTCAGGCTCCTTTTCGAGCGCCTTTAAAATGCAATTTTGCAAACTGACAGGGATATGCAGGTCTGGTCGCACGCCCATAAGCGGCAGAGGCGCTTCACAAATGTGCTTGCCTATCGTCTGCAGCGCATTGTCACCAGCCAGGGGCACAAAACCAGTCAGAGCCTGATACATCAAACAACCGAGGGCATAGATATCAGCCCTGGCATCAACCATTTCGCCTTTGCACTGCTCGGGACTCATGTAGTAGGGGCTGCCAATCAGCTGATCTTCTTGCGTCAGATCCTGATTAGTGATCTCTTTTTCGAGCATTTTGCTGACACCAAAATCTACTATCTTGATGAGCGTGCTCTCGCCATTTTTAACGAGCATCAGATTGCTCGGCTTCAGGTCACGATGAATAATGCGTTTCTGGTGAGCGTGCTTCAAACCGTTACAACACTGAATGAACAAATCGAGAAATGTGGGCAGATCCAACTGTCCAACTTCCTTGAGCTCATCATCCAGACCGTATCCGTCGATAAATTCCATGACGAGATAGGGAATGGTTGAATCGATGAATCCATAGCGGTAAACCGATATCAAGTTGGGATGGGCAAGACTCATCGCAGCCCGCGCTTCTTGCTCGAAGCGCTTCTTGCTGGTGGGCTCGCGCAGCAATCGCTTGTGCAAAACCTTGACGGCGACGAAACGATCAGTCTCGATGTCTCGCGCTTTGTAGACGATGCCCATGCCGCCCTCGCCCAGTTCAGCAATAATTTCATACTGATCGGCGAAAGTAGTACCGACAAGCTTGCTGGCAGACTCTTCCAACGCTTGCGGGTCAAATTCCTCATCGGCTAAAGCGGCATCACTGTGCGGATTTTGCACAGAAGCTTCAATCAAACTCTGAATGTATGAGACATCATAAGACTTATAGCTCCATGCCACTGTACGCTCAGCCCCTGTGCCGAACTGCAGAAGCCAGGCTGGAGCCGACTGGCTCTCGTCACAGGTGATACTGAGCACGAAGACAGTGTCACTCTGGGTCCATTGCAAGCCAAACGGCGTACCCGGTTTGTTGCGGGCCCGCTGCAGCGTGAAATCTATGTCCTCTCGGCTGGGAGGACGTGGCAATTTATTGGGCCGCGGAGTAGCACGAGCATTACTGTCTGGTTGTCGAAACGAATCCCGAAGCGGCATCTAACACCCACGCGGAGAATCCTACCTATGCAGCAAGCACCAGGACTCCTATTGGAATCATACCCAGCACTGACGCCCTCATTCATCTTTAAGAGAGGATTTTTGGCAATTTCAAAGCCGAAAGTCAAGAGGCGGGGTGTGCGCTGAAGCCCGACTGGTAAGCCTCAACGAGCGATCCAACCACCGTCGATAGGCAGGGCTATGCCGCTTATGTTGCAGGCCGATTCACTGCACAGGAAAACAGCCAGAGCGGCAATCTGGTCAGTCTCCACGAAACGCTTGCTGGGTTGCTTCTCCATGAGCAGCTTCATGGTTGCTTCATCGAGATTCAAGTTTGTATCGTTAGCCAGCGCTTCAATCTGCTTTTCAACGAGCGGCGTGCGCACCCAGCCCGGACAAATGGCATTGCAGGTGATATTCATCTCGGCTGTTTCCAGTGCCACAACTTTAGTTAGACCGACCATACCGTGTTTCGCTGCTACATAAGCAGATTTGTGTACTGAGGCGACAAGCCCGTGCACTGAGGCGATGTTGATAATACGCCCCCAGTTTCGCTTGCGCATTGAAGGAATAACCAGACGGGTTGTATGAAAAGACGATGTCAAATTGATGGCGAGAATTCTGTCCCACTGCTCGGCCGGAAATTCTTCAATTGGTGCAGTGTGTTGCACGCCGGCGTTGTTGACGAGGATGTCGACCGGACCCAGGCGCTCCTCGCAGTCTTTGATCAAATTTTCAATTTCGGCTGGCACTGCCATGTTGGACGAGTTATAAAGAACCTTGTTGTCATAAGCGGATAGCTCATTACAGAGCGTTTGAACGGTTGCTTCATCGGAAAACCCATTGAGCATAACGTTGCAGCCTTCCCGGGCGAAACCCGTGGCAATTGCCAAGCCTATACCGCTTGTGGAGCCCGTCACGATGGCGCATCTGTTTCGCATAAATCCTCCGCTGATAACCGCAAATTAGACTACCATCTTCGCAAAGGCGGCTCATGAACGACTCAAAGAAACCTGCGGCAAAAGGGCGACGCTTAAAACACTTTCTCGCCCAGTCACAGGCACCATATTTGATACCAATGCCGGACGACTGCAACACCAGAGTCAACCAAAACCCTCAGAAGAGGAAGAATTAGCGGCGCATAATTAAGACAGCGCTAATCTGTTCTTCTCAATCCTCATATTAGCAAAACCTGGCACATCGACCGCCTGATATGGTTTTCGGGACGATTGCATATACACTGCTACACCACTGTCTATGGTGCCGTCAGGACGGATATACAAGGCGCGTTTATCAGACATGCAAAGATCCGATTTTCGGTCAGGCATAGCAAGCCTCGCATATAAAGCCCTTCTACGATATCTGCCGCAACTATAAAAGATGCCATAGATGCCACCAAATTCGATGGCCAACTAGCAGTAAACATATACGCACAGCAGCGCGCCAGCGGATATACGCCTTTTTTGAAAGTCAAGCCAGTTGGCAGTTTGCAGCCCCGCTCTTCTCTTGGCAGGCGACACTAGATGTAGGTTAAGCACCGCACATGATGGCAGACAATCTCGACATTTTATCTTGCCCGAAACCAGGCACCTGTCAGGCAAAACAACTTTGAACAGCTTTTGTCACTAAATTTACACATTGCCTTAGTGACCCTACCGGTAGTATGTTATTCCCAACGAAATTTTGAGCGCGGAGTTCAACTCCAAATAACAATTAAACGGTCTGCCTGCGAAGTACGTTCGCAGCGTCTTTTGTTCGTGCCCGCACAATCTTTTCTCCCCGAAGCTCTGTTTCCCCGGAGCTATCTTCGAACGCACACAACCACAAGCATCCCATCTGGAAAGGAATTTTCTATATATGTTGACAGTCCAACAGAAGGAATTGTTATCACAGGCCAATAGCCAAAATTCGACTCCCGTACCTGCCGAGGCCGGGCTGCCGAATTTTACAAACCTATATTGGGAATCGACACAGGAAACACTGGTCGGTCTCTACGGTAAGAGAGATTCCTCCAGTGGGTTGCCAGTGGAAAATATCAACGAGATCATCCACCGCGTTGCCCTCTCAATCGCCATCGCCGAGTTGAAGTATGCCCTGACACCAACTGAATTGATAGATCTCGAACTGACAGAAGCTACAGCTCACCCGCGTGTCCAACAGTGGGCAGCTACTTTCGCTGACAACATCGGCAACCAGAGATACTGGGCCAACACGCCAGCCAATATCAATGCAGACCCTGAAGTCTCCCTGAAAGTATTGCAGTACTGGGCACACGGCAAGTTGGCCGGCATCAAAGAAGAAGACATCTGGCTTCGTTCAGAAGAATTGCGCCACGCTTTCTTGAACCGCAAAACTGAAAAAATGAGTACACACGAACAGTCCATGGGCAAACTGGCTTCAGAACTGCGTGGCTCAGGATGTCTGGCTGCATGCGGCGTTGCCTATGTGATCGACAGCCTGGAAGGCATTCAAGAAGCAGCTCGCATTGAAGCACTGGCCGCCAAAGCGGCTATGGGAATGGGCTTGAACACCTCCAGCCTGCGACCGTGGTCGTCGGTAATCTCAAACGGCGCAGCAGCTTCCGGTCCAGATCGCTTTTACGAAAAAACTATCGCCAAAGCTGTCGAAGCCGTTGCTCAAGGCGGTCGTCGCGGTGGCGCACTGATCGAACTGCGCAACACAGATCACCCCGACATTCTCTTCTTTATCGATAAGAAGAAACTTTATCCACCGCCAAGCCTGTCGAGCGTCTATCACTCGATGCTGAGCGAACTCAAGCAAAAACCGGGTGAAAACGGTCACAACTACAAGAAGCGCGTCCTCGCCGCTGCCGAAGCAAAATATGGCGAACTGTACGCACAGTACATCGAGCGTCAGAACTACCTCAAGAACACGAACGTTACTGTTCTTGCCATGCCGGGCTTTATGGAAGCAGTCGAACAGAAGCGCTTCTACGCCACTTCGTTCGATAAGAAGACCTGGACCGGACCGACTTACGATCCACGCAAACCCGTATACGATGCGAAGGGACAGATCATCGTCAACAAGTTGACGAAAGAACCGACATACGAAGAATACTCAGTTGAAATCGACAAATATCCGGAAGCGTTGGAAGCAGCACGTAAACTGCCGAATGCCGTTGTCGAGATCACAGACAAATATGTTCGAGTACGCGGTCACTTCTATGCGCCTGAAGTGTTTGCCCGAATCGTCGAAGGCATGAGAGACTCCGGCGAACCCGGTCTGGCGTTCTATGAGACAGTCAACGCCGGCAACGCCAACGATCACGCTTATGACCTGAACACCTGCAACCCGTGCGGCGAACAATTCCTGCCTGCCGGTCCCGGGCACGACGGACGCACCTACATGGGCAACTGCAACCTCTCATCGTTGCATGCCGCTCATCACGAGTTCTGGAACCCTGATGGCACCTACAACATGACCGCCATGAAAGCTGTCGCTCGCATTCAACAGCGCTTCATGGACAACGTCACCGACGTAAGCTGGTATCCGATTCCTGCTCAAAACATGACAGCCCGCCTTGAACGCCGAAATGGTGGTGGCTTTGCTGGTATCGCAGAATTTCTCTCGCGCCTTGGTGTTGAATTCGGCAGCCCCGAAGCACTGGCCGCGACAGAAGAACTGTTCCGCGAATACACCAGAGCTTCTTTCGACGCATCTACCGAACTGGCAAAAGAACGAGGTGTCTACCCACTCTGGGAAGGCAGCAAGTTCCACAAGAAAAATCAACGCGTTCGCAACAGTTGCATGACAAACAATGCACCGACAGGAACATTGGCTCAAGCACTGCAAACCAGCTGGGGTGTCGATCCGCATAACGGCATCGTCTTCTCCAGAAAAGTACGCTCACGCTTCGTTGATTTCGTCGCTCCAGGCTTCAAAGAAATGATGATCAAGCACGGCGCCTGGCCTGCCACAGAAGAAGAGCAGAACGCTCTGATGAAAGCAATTCGCGACAACAACAAATCGTGCCGCGGTCTCGCTCAAGTGCCTGAAGCAGTTCAGAAGGCCTTCCCTATTCGCGTGGAAATCGAGCCTGACGCCTACATCCGTCATCTCTCGGCTATTCACAAAGGTGCCGAAGAGTATCCGGAAACCTTCAACTCGGTCTCTAATACTTGCTCGATTCCGCTCGACTCAAGCACCGAAGCAGTTCATGATGCAGCCATGCTGGCATGGAAACTGGGTGTCAAAGACATCACGTTCTATCCGGACGGCAGTCGCTTGAGCCAACCAGTGGAAAAAATCGCCGCTCAAGATTATGCTCGCAACTCCGATCTGCTCACATTGCTCGGGCATCAAGAAAAGCGCTACATCGACGTAGAAGAAACTGTTGGTCAAACCTACAAAGTACGTGTCGGATCGCCTGAGGGTGGCTCAACACTGCACGTAAGCTTGAACCACGAATCGAATCGCCCCGGCGAATTGATCGAAGTCTACGCCAGAATGGGTAAACCAGGAGCAGTTGAAGCAGGCTTGTTCGAAGCAGTCGGCAGATTGGCATCATCGTTCTTGCAATATGCCGCCGAATTTGGTGAAGAAGAACGCGCCAAGGCTGAATCATCGATTGTCAGCCAGCTCGTCAACATTCAATCAGGCTATCCTGCCTTCTTCAAATTCAGCGATTCAGACAAAGCGATCACTATCCAATCGCCGTGCGACGGCTTAGCAAAAGCCATTCAGCAATATCGCAAACAACACGGCGGTGCAGTTGATCCAAACTTCGAACAGCTGACTTTCATGAGCAAATTGACTGAAACAGTGAGCATGCAAGCCCCTGAAGAAACGAAGGCAGCACAAGGCGGACGTGCACTACCATCGTGCGGCAAATGCGGAGCGGAAGCATTCGTAAAAATCGACGGCTGCCTGGTCTGCCAGGGCTGCGGGTTTTCGAAGTGCGGCTAAGTTTGGCGTCCAGGTAACCCGGTAACTCGGAATCAAGGCAACTCGGAATCAAAGAAAGGACGGTGTAAAAACCGTCCTTTTTTCATTGCCACTAATCAGACACAACTCGGATATACAAAAGACTGGTCTGATTCACCTTACCAGATTGCCCAGAACCCGATTCTTCTTACCTGAGAGGACCACAAACGTGGCGATTGAGGCTTTGCACGAAAAGCAGCCGGAACAGGCAAAACAGGCGCTGTTAGCCCACCCTGTCGATGAGCAGCAGTTTCTGCAAGCCAATGCCATCCACACGGCCGAGTCGCAACGCCAGCGTGATTCTGCTCACAGCCTGCCGGCTCTAGCCATTGTCTTAGATAGTCACAGCCACGCTAATGACCATCAAATCAAGAAAAACGAGACACTAAGTGAAATCGTCGCCAGAGAATTCAACTTACACGACTGGAATTCCATTCGTGCAAAAGTGCTTGAGATTGCGGCCATCAACCACATTGCCGATCCAGACAAAATCAGAGATGGACGAGCTCTGCATTTGACCGAGCCAGAGCACACGGAAAAGCAGGCTGAGCAAAAGCTCGTCGACAAAGATAGTAAAAGCCATCCAGACCAAGCGGACAAGCAGGTTCCAGCAA
This sequence comes from Candidatus Melainabacteria bacterium, assembly GCA_003963305.1. Taxonomy (NCBI): domain Bacteria; kingdom Bacillati; phylum Candidatus Melainabacteria; species Candidatus Melainabacteria bacterium. The sequence continues at coordinate 25,220 of RXJR01000010.1, forward strand.
AGAAGCAAGAGCCGACAGACGCAACAGACAAGCAGGTTCCAGCAAAAAAACAAGAGCCGACAGACACAGCAGACAAACAGGTTCCAGTAAAGAAACAAGGGTCGACGGACACAGCAGACAAGATCCAGAATGCACCGCTGGAGCAGCACAAGACTGACGATGCAGGCACTGCAACAGAATCTCCGCGAGAAAAAGCACTGAGAGAGTGTCAGCAAGAACATGACCATCTGCTCGATCAAGCCTATCAAAAAATGACGACTAGCGAGCGCGAACAATTTGCTGCATCGGTCCGCCAGTTCGAGAGCCGCATGCCCGAACTCGCCAGGTCATACGAGATGCAAGGTATGAATCGTGAAGACGCTGAAATTCGCGCTTTCAAGGAAGCGCAGAAAACATATGAGCAGATCGGTCGACTGATCGAGGCAAAAGACAATCCGACTCTTCCTGTGACTGAGCATCAAAGAATCACACTGGCAGAACAGACCATGCAGCACGCAGCCAACCCGACATCAATCGATCAGGGGAAGCACAGAACATGCTCGGTCAATAGTGTAGAGACTCGCACTTACACTTCAACACCGTCTGAAGCAGCGCGCATGGTGGCAGACCTTGCCACTACAGGCGAGTACAGAACCACCAGAGATCATGTCAAAGTCGTTCTCAATAAAGACGATCTGACACCCGACCAAGAAGCAGCCAAAGCAGGAAAAGTCAATGGCATCCGTGACCACGCCAGCCAGCTTTTCCAAATTGGCGCAGTCAACATCTGGTATGCAGGAAACGAACCCAATCTGCGATACGAACAACGTAAGATCGATCCGACACTGACTCCACCAGACACTGGTGAAAGAATCGTCGACTATTCGTCAAACCCACCGCAAATTATGCGACCTGGCTTTTTCGCTAAGCTGACCGGCACCAGGGAAGACGAATTCAATCGCCCCAGACTGGACAACGACAAAGTTGTCTACACCGGTAACCAGATCGAGGGCAGCCAGTCAAAGGACTGGCACCTAAGTAGCAGCAACGTGAAGAGCGTGGATGAGCTGGAAGCGAAATTAAAAGACGCGAAAGAGCACGGCAAACTGCCACTGGTGGCTGTCGTTCACACCGGCAACGAACCCTTCTACACCGACTCTGGAGGAGGCACAGCCGGCGGATCAGGCGGTTGGCACGCCGTCACGATTACAGACTATGTTGCTGGACAACCAGCAAAAGTTGCAGTCGACAACCAGTGGGGAGCGACCCTAGATCATCTGGGACAAAACAAAATCAACATTCAAGACATGTATAACGCGCTGAATACGCCTGAAGTAGCCGCCGCCGAGATGGAAAAAAATCTCCCTAAAGACGGAACACCGCACAACCAGGAGCAACAGTTCGAGTCACTGGAAGTGGCACGCATCAAGCATGCCGCCGGCAAAATAACAGACGATCAGCTCGCTCAGACTATCACACACGAGCTGTCGGACATGCACGCAAACGGCTTCGACAAAAGAACAAAACAGAAAGTGACTCAGCTCCTGCAAAGTCTACCGTGTTCAAAACAGCTTGACTTACTGACTACAGCAAAGGCTGACGGCGTTTTCGATGACGGCAACGTCTCCTATCAGCTCGCGCGTATAGCACACAAGGTAAGGCAAGCCTTCAACGACGAAACCGTACCGCATACAGAAGAAAGACTCAAACAAATCAAGCATCTAACAACGAGAATAAACGAGATGAAGTCCCATCTTCCAGAAAAGGATCAGAGAGATTTGGAAGACTACATGTCCCAATGGCACAAGTTACAACCATAGCTAGAGGAATTGAAATGGCGAATTTTTGCGAACAAGTCGAAACTGCGCAACCGGTGTCAGTCGACAATCACGCCGCTCTGAAACTATCCCTGGAATCAACTGGGAGAATGCCGAATCCCAATCAAAGGAGAGAAACTGTTTCGTTCGGTCAGGTCGACAGCGTCATATTACGAGACGACTGGGAGAAAGGCATAACCGAAGCAAGTCCCGCTCCATTCAGCGAGTATCATTCGACCAAATTTCCGGAAACCAAACTGTGTTTCTTTTACCGCGGTCACCGCATGTCCGAGAGCGGCAGTAACAGCTTTACACAGACTCTGTCCCAGGCAGATCACGCCCTCTCGCAATCCGAGATCAAATCGCTGGATGAGGTGCTTGGCACCAAAGCAGACAAAGAGTCATACACGATGCTCGATGCAAGAACCCAGTCGCTGAACGGAAAGCGAGTGCTGATCGTACGGGGCGCCTACCTGGAAAATCACTACGAAAACGAAACAGTTTATGTCGACTCGGACGGTTCAGGCAGTGCGGTTCAGGAAATTTACTGGCAATCGCCACGCTCTGACTATGCAGCCCAGGGGCAAGTCAGAGCCGCCCTGCGTTCCATTTCCTGGAAGTGAGCGAATCGCGCACCACTGCTGCTGCTGAAGCACCTACGCACTGCAAAGTCTCGGGAAATAAGGGCTATATTCGGCTGACACATTTCAGCCACCATAAAATTCGATAATTGTTCAATTCAATGTGCAGTTGATTGACAGGCATTCCAGCCATTCATAACCGACTCGCGGTGTAAAAAAACGACCAGACTGCAGTAAAAAAACTTTCAAAAGAAGTGAGGTGCAACATGCAATTTGAGACGACCGAATCAGCCAATGCTCGCAACAGCAGTGAGTCACAGCAGGCGATTCTGAGCGCCGCGGAAATTTTCAGCATCGAAGACCGCAATGTCAGGCGAGTCGCGGCCACAACATGGGGCGCGCGCGCAAGCGGGATTCCAGAGCTCACTGATGTTCTTCTAACGGATCAGTCGGTTCAAGGACAGCACCAACTCACAGTTGAAGCATGCGGAACTTCACTGCCCAGCAGCAAGGATGAGACCCTCGCCAGAAGCCTCGTTCAAGTTGACAAAATGCATGACAAAAACTTGGCAAATGCCATTTTCCACGAGCTAAAGGGCGAGTTGTCAAAAATAGCTGACAATCCCCCCACTGCCTTACAGCGCTTCAATGAGCTAAAAAATTGCCAGGGCTCGCCGGAATAAGCAGCCGCTTTCAAAAGTTTCATCCAGTTTGCCACTGCCGCCACCATATACAGCATCACATTCAAAAGACGCCTTTTACTATGCACCATATGCAGTGCAACAAGAAGCGAAGTTTCGACTGCAAAAGTAGTCGATCATGACAATTCGCAACCCCTGTTAAAGCACTAAACTGGTGAGAAGTCGGTGTACAGTGACGCCTTTTACTGTGTATCATGGGGGCTGGAATCTAATCTAGAAGTGTTCTAGGAAAAACGGGCACCAGCTTTCCTCTCGGACCAGCTTTGCTGAAAAACCAAAGACAAGACCAAGATGCCAGACGACCGCAGCGGCGTATCTAAAACTCAGACCAGCAAGGATTATTACTACATCCTCGGTGTACGTCCCGATGCGACTTCAGAAGAGATTACAGAGGCCTATCATGACCTCTACGAAAAGTTCGGGCCGCACGTCAGCGTTCAGGGTATGGACCCTGACATTTTGATCAAGACATTCAAAGACATCTCCGATGCCTATGAAGTCCTGATCGATCCGGCTAAGCGTCGGGAATACGACAAAAACAGCGCCAACGCTCGCAACAGCAGCTCAGACCTGCGCGCCCTCTGGACGAAGCACGCGAGTGCCGCTCCCACTGCTGAGATGGACAAAGATCGGCAGCCCAAAGTGCAGGCGATGGCGATCGAAATGGAGCTGGAGGTGACACTTAAAGAAGCTATCAAAGGCACGCACCGGCAGATAAAAATCAGCGATCCAAAACCATGCTCCGAATGTTCAGGTCAGAGAGCCGTGAACAAGATGCAATGTCAAAATTGCCGCGGACTTGGCTATTTCAACGTAGAGAGAAACGAAGAAATAGACCTGCCGCCCGGCATGTACGACCAGATGGACATAAGAATCCCCGATAAAGGCCGCTACGACCTCCGCGCAGCGCGCAAAGGCGACCTGATTGTCAAAGTACATCTCAAACAACACCCGTTTCTGTCAGTACTTGGAAGAGACCTGGTTTGTACCGTACCTGTGACCATTTACGAAGCGATGCTAGGTGCTGATATCGAAGTGCCGTCCGCGACTGGAAAAGTTGTGATGAAGATTCAACCGCTAACTCAAACAGGTCGGGTCTACAGACTGAAAGGACTGGGACTGGCTGGCGCGGATCAGCTAGTTACTACAGAAGTCGTGATTCCGCAGCAATTGACTGGTGAGGAAGTGGCCCTCTACAGGAAGCTCAAAGAGCTATCCAGGGAGCCAAACCCACGAGATGCCATCTTTAGCAAATTGTGAGGCTCGCGTAAGCCGCATACGATGCAGGTTTAAGAGCAACCACATGACAACCGCAATCCTATCCAAGAGCCTGAAAACCCTGGCCAGGATTGATGCATCAGCTCCGCTAGACATCACATTTTGCAATTTCTTTCGTTTTTAAAGACTGTTGCGCCTGCGCCAGCCAGTTAACAGTCCAACGTAATACACCCCGAGGCGCCAGCACGCCCAAATATTAAAATTGTCAAGAGGCTGGTCCTGTGAGGCTTTCAGATGATACGGGGCTAAGGCGAAGTTGTAACTGTTCTTCAAAGAAACTACGCTGAGGGTACATTTCTCCGTTTCCTCCGCCTAGGTCCCGAATCCCCCTGTTCTAACCTAGTACTTCATCTTCAGCCTTCCCTCCTTGCCCTGAGCAAGCTGGAATTCTGACCGTGAGTGGATCTGGATGAAATGACCGTTTACTCGAGCTGCGGTTTTCACAACACCACCCCGGCTCAATCACACGCACCTCGCGAAAACCGTGTTGAGGTGTCAAGGGCGATGGTTGTCATCGGCTCCGTTTCATCACGAACATCTCCTCAGCGAGTGATGGTGTTCGAGCGATGGCAACTCCCAAAGTCCATTCATCAACCAACACCTCACTTCCGAGGTGCCTATTTCCGTGCCTCCAACTCCATAAGTTGGTCGCAGGAAGGAGAACAAGATCATGAGTACCAAAGCAAGCAGGTCTGTCGAAGACGTCGCTGCTAAGGTCGCCGCCGTGGCAAAGGTCGACGAGACCGCAGTCCGTGAAGCGATCTACAACGCGATTCGTATCGGCAGCCTCAAGCACTCCGAATTCGGTTTCTTGACCTTCAATGGCGTGCTGCCGTTGCAGCTGCCTGACGGTCTTCGTCTCGCCATCCTCCCCGACATCCACGCCCCTGCTCACCACGAGCAGATCATGTGGGCGGTCAAGGAGTTCCTGGCGGACTACCAGCCCCACATCCTCGTCCTGATCGGCGACGTCGGCGATGTGTTCGGTCTTTCGGCCTGGCCGAAGAACGCGCGCATCCCGGAGAACCTGGCATGGGAGGTCGGCGAGACTCGTGAGCTCATCGACGAGCTCATCGAGTGCTCCGGCGCCATGCACACGTTCATCACCATGGGCAACCATGAGGACCGCAACCGTCGCTGGCTGATGAACGTCGGCTCGAAGATCGCCGGTCTCGTCGGCATGGGCTCCCGTGAGCCGATCATGTCGTTCCACGAGCTGCTCGGCTACAAGCCCGGTGACCCCGTCACCTTCATCTACGACCTCCAGAACGCCGGCGGTTTCGGCGGCGGTCTGAAGCTCAATGGCGACCTCAAGCTGATTCACGGCTACGTCGTGCGTCCGCGTCCCGGCGCCAGCCCGCGTGCGGTGTCCGACAAGGACCTGCAGTCTGTCGCGCACGGTCACACCCACCGTCTCGGTTCGAACATGCGTGAGATCACCAAGGGCGTCATTCGCTCCTACGAGCTCGGCATGCTGGTCAACCCGAACCACTCCATGATGGGCTACGCCAACCTGCTCAACAACTGGCACCCCGGCCTCGCCGTTGCCACCGTTGTGAACGGCAAGGTCCACATGAACATGATCCCGATCATCGAGGTCGAGATCGACGGTCGGCCGCGCCACGTCTTCCAGTGGAACGGCAAGCTGTACACCTCGACGGACCGCTAACCCGCCCGTCTTCACAGGTAATCAGGCAGCAGAGCCAGTCGCAATTCCGCGGCTGGCTTTGACGCGCCTATATCTTCGAATCTAAGGAGAAGTTATGAGTACTTCAAGAAAGAAGGCGGGCCCGCAGCTCAGCAAGCCGCGGAACTGGCCGCCCAAGAGTGTCCTGGAGCCCGGCACTAGCCACAAGTGGGTTCCCGTCGTGGCGTTCGACTTCCACGAGGTCGTCGTCAGTTTCATGGAGCAGTTCGCCCGCGTGGCCAACGCTTCATACCCTGGTGCCAACCTGGATGCGTCCAAGGCTGGTTTCTACAACTTCGGGTACGACCCGGAGGTGGGAATCAACCCGGTCGAGTTCCAGCACCTGTTCAAGCACTTCTGCATGCTCTCGTCCGGCGGCTACGGCGACCTGCCGATGATCCCCGGCATCAAGGAGCAGATGGAAGCGATCAAGGCTGCCGGCATCGGCATCACCATCCTCACCTGGGTCCCGGGCGCAACGGACGTTGTCGGCGACGACAAGAACCCGCTGCACTCGGGCATCGCCCAGCGTGAGACGATCAGGCTGATCGAGAAGCTCGGTCTGCCCGTCGACGTCGACCGTGACGTCAAGTTCATCTCGCCGAACCAGAAGCCGGGCTACCTGGGCAAGAAGCACATTCCGCTGCTTGTCGAGGACAACCGCACGACCGCTGTCGCCGTGGCTGACATGGCACACGCGGCAATTCTGGTGCCGACGAGCTACAACCAGGTGACCTGCCCGAACGTTCTCCGGCTGAAGAGCCGCGACGAGCTGAGCGCACGGGTCATCGGCTTCTACGAGGAGCTGCGTTCGCGCGGTCTCCTTCTCGAAGGGAGGCGATAACCATGGCTAAGCGAAACAACACCCTGAAGCCGGTGGTCGTCAAGGAGCACGCCGTTCAGTCTCTGGCTGAGGCGGGCATCTACGACCTCGAGCTTCCCAACGGCACCAAGATCGTGGCCCTGGCGAACACCCTGTTCCCCAACCACGACGAGAACGCCGTCAAGCTCATTCTCGACCACATCGAGCGCACTCGCCCGGAGGTCGTGTTCCTGCTCGGTCACATCGCTGACGAGGACTCGTTCCGAGCGCTGGCCGACACCGAGGTCAACTTCCTCCACCGTCTGAAGGACGCCCAGGCGCTCGCAGACGCGATGGCCAACGATGGCTTCGAAGAGCGCGTTCTGGCGCTCGGCAAGGCCAACGGCGACTTCATCAAGCGCTTCGCCCAGTTCGGCGCGTCGGTGTTCTACATCCCTTCGTGGACGAACATCGGTCTGCCCAACGAGCTCTCCATCATGGACTACGTCCAGATGAAGAAGCGCTTCCTCGACACCTGGGCGGCCAACCACCCCGACGCTTCGGACATCCCGTCTGACCCGTCGGTGAAGCTGCCCACCGAGATCGACGAGCTGTTCGGCATCGACGGTCTGGAGAACATCCAGGTCCTGCCCTACGGCGCCGGCGTGCTCGTGAACGGCACCACGCTGTTCATGGTCGGCTCCTTCCGTCGCCGTGCCGCTGGTGACTCCTCGCAGGAGGAGTGGCTGCAGCGCGGTTACGACATCGTCAAGAGCGTCGACGGCAAGTCGGGCTCTGCCTGGTGGACCGACATCGAGCACACGCTGCCCGAGCCGGTGAACAACAGCCACCAGTCGCACGAGGTCGGCTACCTCTGGCAGGCGAACCGGAACGGTCACCTCGGTGACTACCACCGTCGCAGCCAGAGCATCGGTGTCTTCACGATGTACCACGACCACCTCTTCGGCGAGGTCGTTCCCTTCGTGCCGGGCAGCGACGGTCGTCGTTCGCTCGTCATCGAGGGTCACTCCTACACCGAGGAGACCGCGGGCGCCAAGAAGAACGGCGGCACCCTGAAGCTGGCGCACTCGAAGAGTGAGCCGCTCAAGGTCAATGCCCCGACCCGCCGCGGTGCCGCTGCTCGCTCGACCCGGTCGCGCAAGCGGTAATCGCAAACGACTCTAAAAGCGGCGCTGTATGCCGGCTCGAATGAGTCGTCTCTCTTCGGAGAGCTGGGAAGAGTCTGCATCCGGAGTGTCACGTAGCAAGCGAAAGCTTGTGAAATGGCACTCCGGCTCTGCAGATTTTTTCTGGCTCGCCGTTTATTATAATCGATAGTATTATCCGGTTTGCCACCAAAAATGGTGACGGTGTAACATACTCACTTCAAACAGGAGAGACCAGATGAAAAACCGGGGCGTGTGCCGGAAATGCAAATCTCGCGACATCATTCGCATCGACGCAAAACTGGAAGGCGGCACCGTAATTTATCTGGGTCTGGTAGAAACAGTGGCATTGACTCGTTACATCTGCGGCAGTTGTGGATTTACCGAAGAGTGGGTGGATGAGCCAGAAGACATCGACAGATTGAAACGCCGCTTTCAATCACGCTTCAGAACGGATCTGCCCGAAACTAAAGACGACAAGGGACCAAATCCTTCTCGCTGGGACAAATTCAAAACCTAGACTAAAACGGGCTGCTGGGTCTATCCGAGATGCTGTCTACAAGCGCTCTTGTTAAACCTGAACGCTGCAACTCACCGAAAGTCTTGCTGGAAACGATTGGAAAAGTGCGCTGTAAATTTTGCACGAAACCGGCACCATCAAAGGTATTCCCGACCTGCAAAAATGTAATTCTGATTTCATCGGGGCGTCGCATTTGACTCATTGTCTGCCCGATCACTTGCACGACTGAACCTTTGTCGGTTGGCTCACCATCGGTGATTATAGCGACGATAAGCGGCTTGACGTTGCCGTTTGTAAGGTCTTTCCTGCTGAAATAATCGCCAAGGGTCTGTCTCAGCGCAGTCGCCTCATTGGTCAGACCACCAGGACGAAATTCGGTGAAAATTTTCGGAATGTCCTGCACTTTCACATTCGGAAAAATTCTTGTGCCGGTGGAAAAGAGAACCACACTCAGACCAGCAGGAGCAGCACTCTGATATTGCTGGGTGAGTGCGGCGATTTGCGCTCCACACCAATCCCAGCGGGTCATGCCGCCGAAGCCGCCACCACCACCGAGACTGATACCGCCGAAAGCAGCCAATATGTGCATCAAACTGCTGCTGTTATTTCCCAGACCAAGGCTAGCCAAACCGCTGCCAGAGCCGACCCCAGGGCAGTCAGGAGTGTTCATCGATCCACTTTTGTCGATGACCAACACCACATCATGCTGTGCCAGTTTCTTCAGCTCGAGCTGTGTGATTCCACCGGCAAGTGGTCTTTGTTCTGCTTGACCGCGCATCATGTAATCCTGACTTCCACCGTTGAGCGGGCGCAGATTAGACGAGGCTTGATCGGCAAAAGCCTGCATGTCGTTACGTTGCACGCCGCCGGCAAGCGGTGCGCGCCCCATCGAGGCTTGCTGATTTAGGCCATTGTCGTCGGCAAAGCCCTGCATGTCGTTGCGTTGAACACCGCCCTGTATGACATTTCCAGGTCCAACAAGACTGGATGAACCATTGCTGCTGTCTCTGAAATTAGGCGCCGGTGCGGGACCGTCATCTGGATTGCTGTAGGATGGCGCTTGCGGTGCGGCTCCACGTTGAATACGAAAGGACTCTTGCGCAGTAACGCTGCCCATCGAGAAAGTGGAGAAAGTGACCAAACTCAGCCCGATAGCAAGCAGCTTCTTCATTGGAGCCGTAAAACCTCTGTCCCAACCTTATTTTTGAGACGACGCGCAAACTGTCATGTTCCTCATAATGCTAGCGCCTATTTGTCAAACAAGCGACAGTTCAAGCTAAAACAGCAATTCAATTCTCCTTAGTAGACGCTTCGTTTATCGCTTTCAGTTTAAATACTAAAACAAATAGTACTCAGGAAGCAAAAAATTCCGGCACCATATATGACACTACCCGCTACGCCTTCAGAGGGGGCGATGTGCCCCCTCTGAAGCGTGACTGACTCGCCTGCGACGCTGTACTAGCGCATGGAGCTCCAGCAGTTGCGGTGGTAGTACAGCTTGCGGCGCTTGGGCGCGGTGACGGCGGTGACGAGGTCCTTGAGGAGGATGCTCGCGCCGGGCGTCGGGCAGTTCGCCGACATGCAGACGTGCTTGGTGGGGCGGTTCTCCAGAGCGGCCTTCTCGGCGGCACGAACGCCGGCGGTCTGGTTCTTGCTCGTCTTCTTCGGAGCGGCCATTTCAGATCCTTTCTCGCCCTGGTGGGCTGTTTGGACAAACGCGTCGGTGCGTTCGCCAGGGAACGGGTGTACGAAACTCGGTGATCAAAAGTCCATGCACAAGATGCTCAACAAAATCTGTGCACGAAACGGCTGGACAAAAGTCCGTCATCAGAAACAACGGGACTTAAAATTAAAACAGTGAGCAGCAGTGACCAGGAAATCGAACATCCAAATGGCGGATGTGGCGAAGCAACTTCGATGTTCGATTTCCTGGCAGGCCACTTCTGCAATGTAATGCCCTGAGACGACGAATTTGCTGGTCGAACCAGAACTGCACACTGGTGTGTGCTGTGGTGCGACGCAAACTCGGCACTGGGCAAATGTTTGGTGTTTGACGGCTATGGAGAGGTTTGGGCAAGAGGAGCGGTTGTACCAACACCCTAACAATGACTGAAATTCAAATACAACATCGGGGGTTGTGGCCTTGTTTGAATTTAATCAACCCGGCGGCGATGGGGGTAAGTGTTCTCGCTGCAAGAGTTTTTGCAGCTGCACCTTTCCCTGCGGCGATCGTTCGCCGATGATGTATAACTGCCTGAGCGCGCGCTTAGCCAACTTGGGCTCCTGGGCCGCAGCGAAAGATCTATAAAGATGCAACGCCCCACGCATCTCTCGGAACCCAGTCAGCGAACTCTCGTGCTCCAGGTGCGTCAGCCCGTTAATCTGGGTCTGCCTGGCGAGCGCAGTTTGACCAACCAGGTTTTGTACATTGGAGAGCATTACGAAGTCTAGTGACGTGACGGGAATAGCCTTGAAACCCGGATCTTGATACAAAAAAGCGACCCGGCTACGCACCCGATTAGCTTCGGCAGGATGACCCGACTTAAGTAGTGCATCGCTGGTCTGAATCAACAAGTTCATCTGAAGAAATGGATCGATGGAAAATGCCTTTCGATAAAATTCGATACCAGATTTAGTATCACCCTGCAACTCTCGAGCCAAACCCCAAAGTGCATATGAATGACAAATTTCACCCATGTATTCCTGACGTCGAGGCAACATATTGATTGAATCGCGCAAGGTAACTTCCGCCTGATCCGGAGCGTTGCGCGCAATCTGCATGAAGCCCAAATAGCTTTCCACCTTACCTAAGCGAGCCGTATCTCCGATGAATTTGCGCGACGCCCTCTGCAGACGCTCCAGTTGCTTCTCGGCATTTGCATACTGACCACGCAAGATCGCTGCCACAACTGTGTTGTAACGCTCGTCGAACTCAATCACAGTAGAAGAAGATGAATCGATATCAGCTTGAAGTTCAGCGGCGAGGGCATGATCGCCAGTCTTTTCAAGCACGTTGACATAATTTTGGTTCACAACTTCGGCAATCGATGGGGGTTCGACTATTTTGCTGCCCAACGCGATTGCCCTGGCGTAAGCATGCTTGGCTTCCATGTCTTTATGCTGCTGCACAAGAACGTCACCCAGTGACGCAAGAGCCTCATACTCCCTTTCATTCACTACAGACTGATCGAAACGCGGACTCGCTGATTTTCCAGGCAGTCCATCATAATAATCGACAGCAAGCTGCAAGTTTTGCGCCGCAGTGTCCAATTTGCCCTGAGCGATCTGCGCTCTCGACAATTCCCGCAGCATCAGTGGATATTGAAGTGCATTGGCACTATTTTTTGCCAGGTCAGCAGCCGCCTGGTAGAAATGCTCTGCTTGAGAAAATTGATTCGATTGCAAACTCTTCGATCCCAATTGAGCCTGCTCTTTGCACTTCTGCTCGTAATCCGTAGAGCATGAGCACAAAATCGTCGCCACAACAGCGGTACCGATACACGTCCTGAGCATCGTGAAGCATTTAATAGGCTTGGAAGTGGTGAACATTGCTACTTGCGACGTTTTGATTTCTTCGGCGCAGCGCTGTTTTTCACCCCACCCCGGACTTTTGCTTTCGAAGTGCGGGGCTTCTTTTTAGAGTCTTCATCAGCCGGCTCTTCTTCCGCAGCATCGAGATCCTCTGCAACCGCTTCTGATGTTTTCTTGCCGGTTTTCTTCTTCGAATCCTTCTTGACCGATACAGGCTCTTCTTTTTCTTCTTCCTGTACTTCCGCTTCGGCTTCTTCCACCTTCTCTTCTTCTTTCAGCGCCTCTGCTTGCTCGGCTTCTTCTACCTTCTCTTCTTCTTTCAGCGCCTCTGCTTTCTCGACTTCTTCCACCTTCTCTTCTTCTTTCAGCGCCTCTGCTTGCTCGGCTTCTTCCACCTTCTCTTCTTCTTTCAGCGCCTCGGCTTGCTCGGCTTCTTCCGCCTTCTCTTCTTCTTTCAGCGCCTCTGCTTGCTCGGCTTCTTCCGCCTTCTCTTCTTTCAGCGCTTCCGCTTTCTCAGCTTCATCCGCTTTCTCTTCTTTCGGCACTTCCGCTTGGGTTTTCGAAGTGTAAGCGGCATACTCGCTGCTTGCCTCAGCTGAAACAACAGCAATATTCTGGGCACTAGAGTCCTCAGTCGCCGCAGGGCTTTCGACAGCTTCCTCTTTGTCGCTCATGACTGCCAGCTCTCCGGTTGACGGAACAAAGACAGCCTGCAGAGAATTAAAAGTAGTCGAATTACGCTTCCGAGCAGCCTTCTTATCTATCTCAATAGCAGCCGCGGAGCTATCAGCAGCGGTGGTCAAGTCGGACGAAGGTCCTGTACTTGCAGCCAAGTTTGCATCCGCATGGTTCTCCGCAACGGGACCCGACCAGGCGGAAGACGTTTGATTATCGGATGATGGGTTCTCCTGATTTGCCGCGTTAACAGGAAAAACGGGCTGGTTGGGACTGGACGATTTAGCAACCGCAGGCGTACCAGTTCTTGAGGGCGGCGAAAAACCAGTCGAGGGAGAGACTTCTCGATTCTGGGGTGGGGTCGGAGCCGCCAGTGGTGTCACAGGCGGTGCAGCAACCGGAGCGGGCGTCGCGGCGGTAGTCGTATTTTCGACCCCCGAAAGTTTCTCAAACACCTCGCTCAAGGAAGAAACCTTTTTACCACCGATTACTGTCTGTGGACGGTCAGCCTCAACCGGCTGCGACTGAGCCATCGCAGCTGGTTCAACTGTCGGGGTTACCGCCGGAGCTGGTGAAGCCGCGGGTATGTCCTTCGGTGTCTCCATTTGCGGGTCAGTGCGCTTGGCTATCTTAAGACGCTCTCGTCCATAGCCAAAGGCAATAGGCGGAGTATCATCCTGCGCCACCGCTGCCGGCGGTGCATTTACAACCGGAGCAGCGTCTTTCTGCGTAGACTTGGGCTCTTCCGCGAAATCGTCAGGTTCGAAAATATCCACGGTGCGAGAGACATCGCCAACATAAAAGCTCTCGTCCACTTCGTCATCAAACATCATCTGCAGATTGGCCGACACGGTCACGGCTAACTCCAGATTGACGGATTCAAGCGCCTCATGAATCTCGGCACCATCTTTGATATCACCAAGAACGGCCAGTGCCTCTCCCGAAGTCAATTCGTTAGAGCCCAGAGCATCCGCGCAAATAGAGGCGGCCATAATTGTTCGGGCATCCGCCAGACCCAACATTTTCAACAATTTAACGGCCTTAGATTCATCCTTCAGGGCGTTGCTGATTGATTCAATAATGTCTTCTCGATCGAAATACGATGCTTCAATCAACAGCTCTACTAAAAGATGGAACTGCTCGTTTTCGCTGGAGGAATCATCACGCTCTGGCTCTTGCTGAGATTCCTTCTCTTTTTCCGGCTCCTTCTCAGCGCGAGGTTCTTTGGAAGTCTTTTCTCCTGCTGCGATCACTTCAGCAGCAGGTTCGAAGTCCGGAACCGGCTGTTCAAATGTCTCAGCGAGAAGCTCGGCAGATTTCTTACCATCGAATGTTTTAGCGTAAGTTCCCTGCACAACCTCTTCGGGATGACGCAATCTAGCCTCGTCAGCAGCCACAGAAAGGGGCGGCGTAGTGGGCTCGACATCGTTAGGGTCGAAGCTTTGCGACTGCACGAACGCAGACCAGGATGCCGCCTGCTGCTCCTTAGGTACAGCCTGAGTGGAACTTTCCGACACAGGATTGCGCTGTTGAAACATCGACAAAACATCGTGAATGGAAAGGGGCGCAGGAGACGGAGACGCCTGCGGGGTCTGAGAAGACGGCTGTGATGGCGACGATGGAGCTTGAAGTTGCGGGTAGCCCGCCGGCGGAGAAGATTGGGTTTGCTGCGGATAACCGGTCGGTTGAGACTGCTGCGGGTATGGTTGTGGAGTTTGTGGAGGCTGCGGATAGCCCTGCGGCGGCGTGGGCTGCGGAGACTGCTGGTAGCCCTGCGGCGGCGTCTGGGGAGGCTGCTGGTAACCCGGCGGTGGGGTGGGCGGCGCAGGCTGTTGGTAGCCCTGAAGCGGCGCCGGAGAAGGCTGCGGAAATCCCTGCGGAGCCGACGGCGCATTCTGATACGCCTGTGGTGGAACTGGTTGCAGGTGAGGCGCCGAAGCCCCCGATTGCGTAGCCTGTTGCTGATAGGCCGGGGGCGAAGCCGGTTGCGAAGGCTGCTGATATTGCTGCTGCGATGCTGGTTGCGGTTGCGAAGGCTGCTGATATTGCTGCTGCGATGCTGGTTGCGGTTGCGGAGGCAGATGATTCTGCTGAGGAGGCTGAGCCTGCTGCTGAGGCTGATAACTCTCATAAGCATGCATCAATTCCTGTGATACGAATACCGGTGACGGCTCTTGCGCCCGAACCGGAGCTGGTGAGACGGGCACGTCGGTACCAGACTGCAGCCCCCGCTGCCAGTTGTGATGATTCTTGCGAATCTCATTGATGGCTTGTTCTTGCTGAACGTTTCCGGCGCTTATATCGGCCAACATAACGTTTAAAACGGGAATAAGCGATGACGAAATAGCATGTTCACGCACCAACAACTCGCCCAGTGAGACACTGGTGGCCAGGCTGGTCATCAAAGCCTGTTCAAGCAACTCGCCTGGAATGATGGCGGCATCGGCCAGAAGTTCAGCCATCTCAACACTTGCAGTTCCATATTTAGGAACCACGTTGAGCGCTTCCAGAGCATTTTCGAAGGGCATCTGATGTTGAGAAGCCAGCGCCAGTGCCCGACACGCGACATCTACAGTCAACAACTCCTCGCGAATCAGCTGTTGAGCCACAAGCGCACAGTCTAGGTCGTGCTCGGACAGACAACCAGACATGATCAAAACCTGCCCGAATTGCAGATTCATATGTTTGGCCAGCTTCTCGGCTTCGGACAGATCGACTCCTGTAACTATGCCGGCACGAACAAGCAATTCGCCTATTTTGATGACAATATCGTTCACGGTTCCCACAAACTCCCAGCAGCTATAGACCATATACACCGCAATCACAAAAATTGAACGTGCAGAAAAAATTTCTGCGCAATGGCGCACAGCTTGATTCTCAACCCGACCCAAACGCAGCTACTAATGCTGATAGGTGCAGGATTTGCCGGGTGAGATTAATAAATCTACTGGGTAAGTCAAAATTGACTCTACAATATCGAGTCTGCATATCCAGGACGAGTCCGCATGTCGTTATACGATTCCTTCGAGCAAACACAACCGGGTCAGGCCGCAACAACGGTGACCCTGCAGAAAATGTCAGCCGTTCCCTCTGTCACAGATCTTATGTTGGCGCTATCAACAGCGCAGCAAAACCAAACCAACATCGTCGAACTTCCCTGGAAATCAAACAATAATCCAAACAATTACATAATCAAAGTGACATGCAGCATAAACGCTGAGGAACCCACGTGGTTCCTGCACCTTGGCGGTGACGAAGATCAACCCGTGCTCTGGAACTACGAAACAGTCGACGCCACTCTAATCCACACTCTCGTATTGGCAGAATGCGAGCGCACCAAATATACAGCACCGATTGAACAAGAACCTGCAGGCTTGGAGCTGCCGCTGCCCGATCTGAGCGCTAACAACGCTCCCTACCTGCCGCGCGAGCACGAACAACACCTTCCCACGACTCATGGCAGGACGGAAGTGAACACCAGTCTCGAGTGGAGCGATCAAATGGCGCCGTCAGCAAGTGGATACAGCCTACCTCCAGGTAACACAGGTCAGCCGGCGGCGAACTATCAAGCCGGGCCGCCGCCACCGACGGTTGCACTTCAACCAGCGCCCGGCCCAGCCAATCTGCAATACACAGCCAATACACAAACTCCATCAAGTGAATTTCCGATGACAAATGAAGAGCTTTCCAGACAGAGTGTAGCGACAGCACCAAGACCACTTCCCGCTCCAGTCGATCTGGACCGCTCGGCTGTAGACAGCATTTACAAGAGTTTCACCAATCCGGATACCGGCTTCATTTCGCACGGTGCCTTCCTCTTCTTCCTGGTCAATGAATTCAACCGGTTTCAAAAAGATCCCAAGCCACTATCAGTAGTGCGCTTGGATCTTTGCATCAGGCCGATGAGCCCGGAAAGTACAATCACGCCGGTGCCACAAAAGACTTTGCAAGAAGCCGGAAAGCGAATTTTTTCAGTAATGCGCCCGCTTGACTGGGCCGCCCATTACGAACAGGAATTTGCCCTCCTGATGCCATTCACAACGCGAGCTGAAGCCGGTCAACTAGCACAGCGCATCGCCCACGCTCTCACCCAGTCACCGCTCGTGCCAGGGCTCGACCCAAAAATGCTGGGAATCTCGATGGGTGTGGCTTCTATGCCTGAAGATTGCACACACCCGGGCATTCTGCTGGCAGCCGCTCAGGAGGCAAAAACCAGAGCTCGTAAAGCTGGCGTACCTGTTATGCTCTTTAATGACGGCATCTGAACAGAGTACACAAATTCTGCACATCACCAGGATAAGATGCCCTTGAGCTTGTCATGGCATCACTGAACTCTCATTCCTATTCTTGCCCGGGACAAATCAGCCCGAGGTCTATCAAGGTCCCATGTTTCCCATCGCCCGGAATTTCGTCGTCGCCCTGAGCATCGGCATTTTGCCCTGTTTTCTTAGCGGCTGCGAGACCAGTCAATCGCACCCGATTGCCGCAGCACAACCTCCGGCGCAAGTACTGAAAAATGGCGACGAAATCATCGACCTCTCCACCGACGCCCAAAAGCTCGCGGGCATGGAGTACGGCACAACCGAAAACCAAATTCTCAATCTGTCAGTCAAATGCAACGGAGAAGTTCTTGCCGACTCGAACCTGATGCGACATGTGACAACGCCTGTGACCGGGCGCGTAGAAGAAGTACTGGTGCGCACAGGCGACCATATAGAGGAGGGCAAGCCGCTTCTCAATATTCGCAGTACTGACATCGAGCAACTGGAATCAGATTTATTGCAAAATGAGGGGCAAGTGCGCGCCGACTTGAAGCGAGACCTTCTGCAGATAGATTCCGATCTGGCTACCACTCAAGAGGGTCTGAAACTTTCAGAAAGCACCTTCAATCGTTTGAAAAACCTCGTGGAAGAAAAAATTGCCTCCCAGGCGGATTTCGAGGCCGCACGGACGGCGCTGGAAAAAGATCGCATCAATCTGGAATCACTGAAACGAAAGCGCGATGCCACCATTACTCTGTCAAACGAGCGCATGCGCTTGATCACCGAGCCCATCAAACAAAAGCTGCGCTTACTGGGAGTGACTCTATCCGAGCTCGATAAGCTGCTGAAAACCCGCCAGATCGACCCGGTCGTGCCGGTACTGGCGCCGGAAAGCGGAATCATCTCGGAGCGACTGGTCAACGTTGGCGAGCTTGTCGATCCTACCAAACCCTTGTTTACGATCGGCGACTTCCACGATGTCTGGCTCAAGGCCGATGTCTACGAACAAGATGTTTCCAAAGTACACGAGGGGCAACCGATCGAACTGGAAGTCGACAGCTTTCCCGGACATAAATTTGCCGGTCGCTTGAATTTCGTGGCCGATTCGCTGACGCCCGAAAACCGCACACTGGCGGTGCGGGCAGAAGTGCCAAACCCGGGGCTGATGCTCAAACCTAAGATGTTTGCCCGTATGCGCATTTTAATCGGCGACCACCGAGTTTTAACTATCCCCAAAGACGCAGTCCAGGATGCGGGCACCGAAAAGGTTGTTTATCTGCCACTTTCGCAAGGTAAATTCGAAGAGCGAAAAGTTAAACTGGGCGTCGAATGCGGTAAATTCGTTGAAGTGCTCTCCGGTATTAGACCGGGCGAAAAGGTTGTAACGAAAGGAAGCTTCGACCTGCGAGCCGAATCACTAAGGGAATCGGGATAACTTGAGCGCCTTTCTCCATCAGATCCTCCATAAAAGACATCTAGTTGTTTTTATGGCTTTGATTTTGTTGGCCGCCGGAGTCGTCGCCTATCAGCATCTGCCGCTCGAGGCATATCCCGACGTTGCGAACATGCAGGTGCGCGTGATCACGCAAGTGCCAGGCAAAGCAGCTGAAGAAGTAGAAAAGTTAGTCACCATTCCAATTGAAAAGGAGTTGAATGGAATTCCGCATTCCGACCCGCCTCGCTCCATTTCAATATTCGGATTGTCGGTCGTTACAGTCGTATTCGACGACGAAGTAGATCCCTACGTCGCTCGCCAGCAGGTGCTGGAGCGGCTTGCAAATGCCGACGTTCCGGACAATGTCAAACCGGCATTGGATCCCAACGCCTCTCCGGTGGGCGAAGTCTTTCGCTACACGGTGGAAGGCAAGCGGCTTTGGTCATCGATGGATAGAAAAGAAGCACAAGACTGGATTCTCAATCGCAAATTCAAGTCGGTGCCTGGCATCGTCGACTCGACGGGATTTGGCGGACCAACCAAAATTTTTCAAGTAGAACTCGACCCCGGTCGATTGCGAGCGACCGGTCTTACGCAGTCGCAGGTGGCAGATGCCATATCGAGCTCCAACGGGTCCACCGGTGGAAGCTACATTGTACGCAACGACCAGAACTACATGGTGCGCGGCATGGGACTGTTGCGCTCAGTCAGCGATATTGAAAATGTTGTCGTCTCATCAAGCGACACGGGCATTCCAATTCGTGTCAGCGATGTAGCAAAAGTCAGCATTGGTGCGGCTATTCGCAAGGGACAGGTAGGCAAGAACGACGATGATGACGTTGTCGAAGGCATTTTGCTGATGCGACGCGGCGAAAATCCCTCCGATGCAGTGGCCAATATAAGCGAACGCTGGGACGAAATCTCAAAATCGCTACCTCCAGGCATGCATATGGAGCCGCTTTACGACAGAACTGCGCTGGTCAAACGAACCATCAACACAATCAGTCATAACGTGGCTGAAGGTATTGTGCTCGTCATCGTGCTGCTCATGCTTTTCCTCTTTCAGGTGCGCAGCGCTCTGATTTGCGCAGTCGTAATTCCGCTGGCGTTGCTCTTTGCTTTCGTCATGCTCACCCTGTTCAAAGTGCCGGCCAACCTGCTTTCGCTCGGTGCCATCGACTTTGGCATCATCGTGGACGGGGCGGTTGTGATGGTTGAAAACATTGTTCGCCACCTGTCGCATTTAAGTGAATCGGACAGATATGGTCACGTTGAAGTACTGCATACCATCTTGAAAGCAGCGCAGGAAGTGGCCAAACCGATTCTCTTTTCGACGGCAATTATCGTCATGACCTTTCTGCCAATTCTCAGCTTTGAACGCGTAGAAGGTAAACTTTTCCGCCCGCTTGCCATCACCATGAATTTCAATTTGATTGGCGCGGTCTTCATAACAATGACTGTTGTGCCGGTACTCTGCCTCTTCATCTTCGGCAGGAAATTGCCGTCTGATAAAGAAAGCCCGATCACGACCTTTCTGGAAAAGCTGTACAGACCGATACTCAAATTTTCCATCAATCACCGCATCGTTATTTCGCTCATCGCCTTAGGTTCGTTGCTCTCATCTCTAGCTCTGACGCCGTTTCTAGGATCGGAGTTTTTGCCTGAATTAGAAGAAGGCAATATCTGGTTGCGCGTCACTATACTGCCCACCAGCGTTTCGCTCGACAAAGCAGTGCAGGTAGCTGGTGAAATCAGACGAACAATCAAGGAATACCCTGAAGTAATAAACGTAGTGTCGCAGGTAGGATCGCCTGACGACGGCACAGATCCCAACACCTATTCAACTATTGAAGTACTGGTCGATCTAAAGCTGCAAGACGAATGGCGCAAACAATTCAAGACAAAAGAAGAACTGGTCGACTCGATGGAGTCTGACCTGAACCGCAAAATGCCCGGCTTCCTCTATAACTTTTCGCAATACATCAAAGACAACATGGACGAAGCTATAGGCGGCGTAAAAGGCGAATTTGGTATCAAAATTTTTGGCTCAGACCTGCAGGTTCTGACCGACCTGGGAACCCAGATCCGCAAAATAGTATCCGCTGTGCCAGGCATGGTAGACGTGGCAAACGACCAATTGCTTGGACAACCGCAGTTGATGGTCGCAATTGATCGCGAGCGAGCGGCTCGCTATGGCATCAATTCCAATCAAATTCTCGACGTTGTGGAAACATCCGTCGGCGGTCGCAATGTCACTGAAATGATCGATGGAGAGAAGCGCTTCGGTCTGGTTTTGAGATTTCAGAAAAACTATCGCGACAAGCCTGAAGAACTTCAGAACATACTGGTTGCCACCCCCTCCGGGCAGCGCATCCCCCTTGGACAGCTGGCACAGATCACTGAAGCGCATGGAGCGACTGCCATTTTACGAGACCGAAACGAACGCCGCATCGCGGTCAAAGCCAACATCCGCGGCCGAGACCTCGGTTCTGCGGTAATCGAGGCGCAAAAGCAGATTCGCGATCAGGTGAAGATTCCGGAGGGCTATCGCCTGGAATTCAGCGGGCAGTTCGACCGTGCACAGGAAGCTATGGCTCGCCTGGCGGTTGTCGTACCCGTGACGCTGGGACTGATTTTTCTGCTTCTTTACGGAGCATTCGGCAGCGCCACCATAGCCGCTCTCGTTATGGTTACGGTGCCGCTGGCAGCAACTGGCGGTATCATCGCCCTCTTCCTCACAGGCACTCACTTCAGCATCTCGGCCGGCGTCGGGTTTATAGCACTGTTTGGAGTAGCAATTCAAAATGGCGTAATCCTCGTTTCAAAAATTCGTGAAACTTGCGGAGACGACGCGACAGACGTTAGTTCACTGATGTCGGCTTGCGTGATCAGAATGCGCCCGGTCATGATTGCCACACTGGTAGCGCTGGCTGGTCTCGTACCGGCGGCTATTTCGACTGGTATCGGTTCGCAAAGTCAAAAGCCGTTCGCAATCGTAATCGTGGGCGGTATTCTCCCGGCCACGCTTCTCACACTCGTTGTCTTACCGGCGCTATACAGCTGGTTCGCTCAGGGATGCAAATTCAATTTCAAATTTCTACGTCGCGATAACAGTCGCGATTACATCGTGCCGCCCGAACTGGGGCTTGATGAAGTAGTGCAATCAACGATAGATGACGGTTATTAATCCGAAACACGTTTTAGCAGCGCCATCAGGTGGGACAAGAATGTAAGTCTACCGGCCGGCAGGAGTGGCTAATGTACTTACCAATCAACAAAAGCATTGCACGCAATCACCCCCATAGAAGAAACCGCATCAAATGCGCGCTGGGGCTGACGATGTTGATACTATATACGATACCATCAACAAATATTCCAACTCTCGCGAAAAAACATGTCACAGCCAAATCGCAAGCGAACGATGAGCAGCTTTTACGCAAACAAGCTCAAGATTATGCTGCCGCCTTCGCAGCGGGCGACTCGAAAGGGCTGGCTAATATGTGGTCTCCCGAGGGCTCGTTTATCGACGTGAACGGGCAGGAGTACAAGGGCAGAGCAGCCATACAGTCGATGTTCGACAGCCTCTTCAAACAGATCGGCAATCAGCCCTTGACTGTGAAGGTTGACTCAATTCGTTTTCCCAGCCCCGGTGTAGCAATAGAAGAAGGCACCTCAGAGATTGTAAAAGGCGCAACTCCAGCCTCCACAGGGCGCTACACCGTCACGCACGTTAAGAACGACGGCGTCTGGTACATGGAGATGGTGGTTGAATCAGCCGAAAAGACACCCGACAAAGCACCGGAAAACCGACTGCCACGCATGAGCTGGCTTCTGGGCAACTGGTCTGCACAAAACACGCACCTGCACGTCGATTGGATGCCTAATCACGACAAAACCTTTATTACATGCACTTTTACAACTGATCCAGGCACCGCCGGTACGGAACGAAATGACGATTTGCAGATTATTGGATGGAATCCTCGCTCCTCTCAAGTAAACGTCTGGCATTACGCGGCCAATGGTGGTTTCGGCTATGGCCGAATGATCAACACAGACGCACAGACGTGGATAGAACGAGCCAGCAGCATGACTCCCGACGGCACCATATACAGTGCAGATTATATTTTCAAGAAAATAGACGATAATACATTTACCTGGCAATCAATCAATCGCAGTCGCGGACACACCTCATTGCCCGATTTACCGGCAGTGACAATAAAACGCGATGGAACAGCCTCAAGTAAGTAGGATTCATATGAAAAATAGAACCAAAAAACTATTTGCCTTAACAGCAGCAGCTTCAATGTTATCGGCCGCAGCAATCGCACCAGCCCTGGCCCGCGGAGGCGGCGGCGGTGGGAGGGGCTTCGGCGGAGGGTTCGACCGGGGATTCGGCGACGATGCAGCACGCTTCGACCGGGGATTTGATGATGGACCGAGAGATTTCGGCGGACGCACAGACGATTCGGCGTTCCAGAACTCCAGACCAATTGTAGATCACCCTCCCGTGTCGGAATCAGATTTAAGAGCCGGCGCCGACCATGAATACGGTTCATCATCGATTGACAGAAGCACCGGGTTCAACCCCGGCGCAACCTACAGCCATGGACCACTGGCTTCGGATGGCGGATTTGGCAGAATCGCTATGCAGGCAACAGCTCGCAACGAGGGCATTCCAACGACGTCTAGAGTTTCAGGAGCCGACCTGGCCTCGCGGGCGGTGGCGGTTCGGGACGGTTACAGATACGACGCCTTTGACCGGAACTGGTGGGACAGACATCCAGACGCATGGTACTACCCCGGCTGGGGCTATGGCTGGGCCTGGGGTGGCGTAGGCTGGGGCGATCTGGGCGGCTGGTGGGGTATGTCCAACGAACCAGTCGAATACGACTATGGCAACAACATCACTTATCAAAACAATCAGGTCTATTACGGCAGCCAGCCGACAGCGTCAGCTGAGACGTATTACGATCAGGCGCAGAGCCTGGCAGCGACAACACCTGCAGTGGCTCCCACCCCTACCAAAGCCACACAGGGAGATTGGAAACCGCTGGGAGTTTACTCACTGACGCAAGGATCGCAGACCAATACAACTGTCATGTTTCAACTGGCAGTGAACAAAGCCGGCACCATTCGCGGCAACTACTACAACGCTCTGACACAGGAGACAAAACCCGTCCACGGAGCTGTCGACAAAAAAGACATGCGCGCCTCATGGTTCGTAGGCAGCAACAAAACAGTTGTTTACGACACAGGTTTAGCTAATCTTCTCAAACCTCAAAGCACCTGCCTCGTGCATTTAAGCAAAACGCAGACACAACAGTGGAATCTAATTAAACTAAACCAGCCGGCAGCGAAGACCTGAACAGGGACGATATTGTGGGACAATTGCTCAGTTAAATTGGAGCATTCCTGCAGTGACGTTTTTCTACGGATTTTTATTTATCGCTCTGGCAATCTGGTCTGCGATCTTTTGCATGCTGATGGTACGCAAAAGAGCAGACTTGAACGAATTACGGATGAACCATGCGGTAGCCGATCCGCTTCTCTCTGTAATCGGGACGCTATTTTCTGTGCTCCTGGGATTTCTTGTCGCAGGAGCAATACAACGTTTTGATGAAGCACGCATCAATGTTCAGGAAGAGGCCGGTGCACTGGCTGATGTATTCAGGGCTTCGGCAGGATTTCCTGAGCCTCTTCGCAGCGAATTACAAAACAAGTGCACCAGTTATGCAGACGTCCTGATCAACAAAGAATGGGAGATGATGGAGCAGAAAAAATCATCTCCTGAAGCCTGGGAAATTTACAGCGATATCTGGCGTCTCTGTGTTGAATTCGTACCAGCAAACAACGGACAGAGCAATGTGCATCAAGCAGTGCTGTCCGCAATCTCACATCTCGGAAACTATCGAACTCTGCGCTTTGCCGCAATGGTCAATCAACTGCCACTCGGCATGTGGGTTGTCGTCTTTGCCGGTGGTGGCGCTACAATCGCCTTCACCTATTTTTTCGAAGTCCAGAACGAAAAAACGCAAGTGCTCATGACGGGGCTGGTAGCAACAGTTATGGCACTGAACATTTTTTTGTTAGCCAACTACGACTATCCGTTTTCTGGAGACGTTCGTGTCAGCTCCGCCGCCTTTCAACTGGATCTGGATTTGTTCAAAAAATTCCTGGCTAAATCAAAAGTCACTCCACCGGAAACGCAAAGGCTCAACGCTGGCATATAGTATAAATGGAAATTTTTAAAACCCGCCCAGATACAAATGTTTCGAAGGGTGTCTGGTGAAAACAAATCGGTGGTGCCAGGCCAAGCCAGGCTATTGACACCACCGAAAAGCGCAGGGGTTTAATTCGTGACCATCTGCCCGGCGATAAAGAGCCTATGCAAGTTTGTGTAAGATTGCGCTGCCTCCAGGCATCGAGTCAAAAGTTCGCCAGAAAGCAGACCTGATTTGGCCAGCCGCTCCACAGCCGCACTAAAACCGGAAAGCACAGCGGCTTCCTTCTGCTCACGAGTCAAACTAAACTCCAGAGAGTGACTGAGATGATCGACCCTGGGTGCAATAAATATCTCGTCAGCGCGGCTGTGAACATGTAGCCTCTGTGAAATACGACCGGTGATGAGCCGTCCCAGAATCAACCAGGCCTTGCGCTTCCGTGTCATGCCTCCCGAAACGTCACAGGCGACGATCTTCCTGGAAGAAGCCCCGAAGTGACGCCGTACAATTTCGGTGGGGCAATCTCCGAAATCGCTCAGCGCTCCGTCAAAGAGCTGACGCCCTGAAAATTCAATCGACTCGAGTATGCCCGGAACTGCGCAACTGGCTCTAATGGCAACGCCCAATGGAGCAGGTACATCGGAAATGCAGACCACAGCACCTTTATTGACCTGAAAGACACCATTGGCGGTGAAAAGAAACTGGTATTTACCGCTCACAGCCATCGTCCAGAAATTCGCCGGCCAGGTTGATACATGCTGCTCGACGATTGCACCGAGACCGTCTGAAGTCATGATGCCCTTGCGAATCGGCAGCCGCTCCATATTCTTCGGACGACGAGGGAACTGACTGCGAATCAGCCGATAAATCGTACCAGTCTGGCGAAAGAGCTTGCTGAAGTCATATCCGATTACCTCCTCGACGAGCACTGGAGCCGGAACTCCCCCAGCGTAGAGAGCACTGATGATCGAGCCACCACTAACGCCACCAATAGATTTCCAGTTCTTAACACCAGCAACGTCGCAAGCAAGAATCGTACCCGCACCAGCAAGGAAGGCGCGAGTGCCGCCACTGCCCAGCACCAGATGCAGATCTGAGAAGCTCGCCGCATTCGTGTCTAACGATGCATTCATGACGCCTTCCTCCAGTTTTCCCAGAAGCGTTGAAACTTGCACAACTATGTGTTCAGAAGGTGTATGTGTCCTCGCGACCGCAGATTAACAGTGAATAGATAATGCAATCTTGATTTCGGTGGCAAACAAAAGCAATTGTTTTGCACTGCCGCACCAAGAAATTATCTTTGCCAAGTAGTGCTGGTAAGGCATAATAAATAACTTCTGGACTGGCTAAGCGCACGGACCAGCCCTGACCGCTGCTTTCACACAAGCTCGCGCGAGCCCCTCGCATGGCCAGAACTCAATTCGGCTCTAGCTTTACTCGATAACGTGGTATGGGATAATATGCAGTTTTGGTCTGGCACTGTATCCGGTAAATAAAATGCTCGCACTCATTGATTTAGAAGCTTTTGAAGGAAAACATCTGGGTTATCTGGAGATCGCTGAATCGATAATCGAAGCCATAAAGTCAGGGCGATTGTCCGTCAATTCGACTTTGCCCACCAGCCGCTCCCTGGCCGAGAGCCTGGGAGTTTCACGAGACACCGTTGTACGGTGCTATGACCACCTTAAAAGCCTCGGGTGGATAGAAAGCCATGGGCGCAAAGGAATGTTCGTTTCAAGCACCGCCAAGGTGCCTGTGAAAGAGAGACTTGAGAAGTCGCTGAACAAAAATCGACTATCTGATTATGCAAGGGGGTTGCTGGACGAAAGCGGTGAAGACATCGGAACCCAGGTCGACAGTTACGAACCGATCCGATTCGGAGTTGTTCCAAAAACGTATAGACCAACGGCAAGATGGAAGAAAGCCCTACAGAATTTCGCGGCACCCTCAATGATTGGTGAACGCGGCTATGTTGCCAACGTTCTTGGACGTCCTGAGTTACGCACTCAATTTTCCTCATACATTTGCTCCAATCGCGGTGCGCTGTGTTCACCAGAAGACGTAGTCATTTTCAACGGTTCTTTCAGCGCACTTTCTTTGATTTTTCGCATCTTCCTCGACCCGGGCGACTCCATCGCCATTGAAGATCCCGGATTTGGTGGTCCGGCGAGCACGGCTGCCTACCTCGGGCTAAATGTCGTGCCAATTCCCATTGACAGCGATGGACTCTCGGTAGAGAGGCTGGCGAATTGCCAGGAGAGAATCAAACTTGTCTACGTCACACCGAATCACCATGAACCATCAGGCATAACGATGACATTGACGAGGAGGAAGCAGCTGCTTGCCTGGGCGCAGAAGAACGACGCTTTGATTATCGAGGATGAACATGATGGAATGTTCCATTACGGCAAGATGATGCCACCATCATTGAAGTCAATGGACACGCAGGATAACGTCATCTATCTGACTAGTTTCTGGCAAATTCTCTACCCTCTAACATCTCTTTGTCTGACTGTTGTGCCTTCATCGTTATGCGAGGTTCTGAACATCGCCAAAATACGCACCGCCAATCTAGCCGAAAACCAACCGCAATTAGCACTCTCCGAGTTACTAGAAACAGGCTACCTGCAAAGGCACATAAGCAAACTACAGCATGACTTCGGCCCGCGGCGAAGAGCTCTGATTTACGAACTGAAGCGGGCATTCGGCGCGCGGGCGCAAGTACCGCTGCATACAGGTGGGCTCAAGGTGATGGTGCAATTTTGCGATTATTCAGACGAGGCAATTCTGAACGCAGCGAACCGGGCCAATCTAGCTTTAGCCTCCACAGCACCGTTTTATCAAAACGCAAAACGCAACGAGGGTGAATGCGTTATCTACTTCCCAGATCTTGAAGAGTCGTCTACGCGCAAAAAGATCGATGTCTTTAAACAACATTTGAATGGCTGACCGGCAGCGAATCGGCGCGCGCCTCAGTGCGCAAAAAAATCACTTCGAAACTTTCTCGTCATGCTCGCCTTTACCGCTTGTGCGGAAGCCCACGTTGCCAAAAATCTCAACGAACTGGTCTTTCTTATTAGCCGAATAGGTCACTTGAATGACGTCAGTCACGCGCTTGTAGCCTCTGGGAGCTTCGAATTTCAGCCTGTCGAAAGGCAGCTGACGGCACGAATTGGTCTGCAATTTGACAGACAGCCCTGATCTCAAATCGTTGCCGACATCAAGACCGATCACCTCCGTTTTTAGCCGGCGACCACTTCCTTTATCGGAGCATCGGTAAAGCGGAACCCCGTTCATGTTCGGCAAATAGTAAAGTCGAGACAGAAACTCTGACACCTTCGGTGAGGCAGGAATATCTCTGGCAGTGTAGAGCACATTCTTCGCAGCTTGCCGGGTCGAATATTTCGCGCAGTGCAACCCGTTATACTCACCATTTCCAACAAAATCTAAGTTAGCGAGCGCCGATGGTTTTGCCACAGCGAAAGGATTAGCCATCACAACGCCGCTAAACTGGCTCATAGCGCCTACCCACTCGATCCTTTCTTTATCTCGAAAACAATGAACTTTCCAATCAGGTGCACATGCTAAAACCTGACAGTCCATTTTTGTCACTGTCACTTTCACACCGTCTCGCCATACATAGACAAGAAAATCGCCGCTATCTTCTTCCTTCTGGCTAAGCAGCCACATCTTCGGCTCGTCCTTCGACAACGCCGGGGACTGGCTCAGAAACAGTGCCGCTATTAGACTCAGAACAAGAGATTCTTTTGAGGGCGCTCGCTTTGAAATCGGCTCGATTTTTTTCTTCACGGTTAGTGCCCGCACTGAACTGAAATGCCCGATAGTAACGTTCCCCAGCAGGTCGAATTTCAGCGCTTCGGGAGCGACAAAGCGTTCTATCAACTATATGGATTAATAGTAAAATCCAAAAGAACAAACTCCTGAAAACAAAGTGCGCCAGGATGCTGCCGCGATAGAATCCGACGCCGACGCAGACCGGATTGAAGATGCAGGCAGTCACAGAATCAAGCGAAGATTCATGTGACTGCCCGCTCTTCAGAACCAGGCCTTATCCTACTGGTAGAGGATCTGTTTCTTTCTTTTCCGGCAAAGGCGGAGTCGATGTATCCTTCGATTCCGTCGCAGGCGGCGCCGATGTGCCCGCATCCTTCGACGCAGTCGCAGGCGGCTGCGAAGGAACGCTGCCGTCACCAGCATCGCTCGTTGAGCCAGCTGCCGACGACGACGCAGGAACGACGATCGGATCCTCAGGTACAGCGCATACAGCAGGGCTGACAGGCAAGTTCGCAGCCCACTGAGAAATGATGGCAAGCACGTTGGGATCATTCGAGGGAAGCCCGTAACCCTTCTGAAAAATCTCAGTGATTACCTTGGGCAAATCAGCCTCGAACACACAAGCGTTGCTAAGTTCAATCCACAGCAGTTCGCCTGCCGCCTTTGAACCCTTCTTCGCATAACTGGGCATACCGTACTTCTGCTTCAGCCGCTTGGCGCCCAAACGCTGATAGAAAGCCAGCCTGCGCTTGCGCATCTTGAGAGTCTCAGCATCGAGACCGACCTCTTTGGTCGATTCGATTTCGAGAAACAAGGCAGTGAAAGTCGGATACTGCGCACGCAGCGTCTGCACCAGCTGCTTCATGTGCTTCGACCCGAATCCGCCTGAGCGCTTTGTCGTATCGGTGGCGATGTAGGCGAGGAGCGCGAAGTTGCTCATCACATTGACCAGGGAAAAACACAGTAGCTCGTCGCTTTTGTTGACTGTCCTGTGCAGCAACAACGAGCCGCCAGCAATCAACTTGCGCAGTTCCTCAACCGGTGAGCGCTCATCGGCAGGAAACGCTGATTCGTAAAGCTTAGTCCAGTCATCCTCTTGACCGGCACTCTGTTGACATAGTTTTGAGCCGTCCATTTGCGTGGCTCCTTATAGTTTTGATTCTGCCGCGCAGTTGCAGCAGAACAGTATGCAAACACATAGAGACAACGAGCCATAATTCATCCTCTCGCTGGAGAAGAGAAAAAGGGCTTGTACAGGTTGTTTCGATGGGTTCGCAGTAGTTAGTGTGGATTTGTAAAAATGAAAAGCGTCTGTAATTTACAAATTGATCTATGCAAAAAGAAATATCACACGCGCATCGAAGCTCGCGCCAGCGCCGGTTTCCAAGCGCCCGAGAAGCCGGAATTAGGCGCGGCCGCAACGCTTGGCGACCACCAGTGGTGGCACCAGCGTATGAAACTTAATCGTGCAATCGAGCGTTCGTACATAGCGTAAGCTCGCACCAGGAGCTACGAGCTCGCACGAGCCAAACACAGCTTCGTGCTAGCGCGCACAGATCGAAGTTCAGTGAATGGCGGCACTGAGGACAAGTTTCTTGATTTCCTCACCGTCAGGCAAAGAAGGTTCAGCACCCATCTTCGTAGTAGCCAGTGCGCCCCCGGCACAAGCCCAACGAACAGCTGTGCGCAGATCTTCACCGCGAGCAAGTGCCGCTGCAAGACTGCCGCAAAAGGCATCTCCTGCAGCAGTTGTATCAATTGCATGGACGGGGAAGGAAGGAATCAACTCGCATATCGTTTCGTCATAGACAAAAGCGCCTTGCTCACCCATCGTAATGATGACAATCTTCGGTCCACACGCCTTGAGCTTCCTCGCCGCTTCCGTGGCGGATGTAATATCCGACACGACAATTCCAGTTAATTGCTGCGCCTCTGTTTGATTGGGAGTGATGATATCGACATTGTGCAAAAGCTCGCTCGGCAAGACGCCATCGTCAGGAGCTGGAGCGGGATTGAAAGCGACAATGGTGCCGGCGGCGCGAGCCACTTTAGCGGCAGCGATGTCAGTCTCGAGTGGCACCTCTAACTGCAGCAACAGAACCTTAGCAGCAGAAATGGTTGCCCTGGCGGCCTCCACATCAGCCGGAGATAAACGCAAGTTCGCTTGCTGCACAATTACGATTGCATTTTCGCCCTCAGCAGTGACGGTAATGTGTGCGATACCTGTTCCAACCTCAGGGTCTTGAATTACACGCTGAGCATCGACGTGATTTCTCCGCAACGTATCAATCAACATCTGCCCAAAACTATCGTTACCGACTCTGCCGACAAGCGACACTTCCGCACCGGCCCTGGCAGCAGCCATGGACTGATTGTTACCCTTGCCACCGGCAAACATGCCGAATTCCAGACCACGCAAGGTTTCGCCCTTCTGAGGAAAGCGCGGCGCCTTGGCTACTAAATCCTGACTGAGACTGCCTACAACGACGACTTTCCCCATCGAAACCTCCACAAACGTTGCTATCTCAAAGAATGCCAATACTTGGATAGATGCTTTCTGATGTCAACCACACGTTCGTCGACGAGAAGCAAGTTCCTGTCAGCACTTATAGACTCCTGCCCTGTCGTCGTCGGCATCAGATACGACATATGCACGCGGGCGCTGTCATCAGCAGTGGTGGCATTCAAAACACGCATTGTGGCAACAGCAGACGCCGACAAAGACGTCGTGTTATAGCCGCCCTCGAGGAAACAAACGACTTTACAGCCAATCTGCCTGGCAATATCCTGCAAACGCTGAGACATCATTGCATAACCGGCCGTAGTCACTCTCTGCTGCCCGAGCGGATCGTCTTGATGTGCATCGTAGCCGGCGGAAAGAAAGATCATCTCGGGTTGATACTCGAGACAAACCGGTTTGACAATTTCGTCCCAGGCTTTGAAATAACCCCGATCGCCAGTACCTGCAGGTAAAGGAATGTTGATATTGAATCCCTTTCCCTCCCGGGCACCATCTTCTGCATACCATCCCGTCTCAGGCGGCCAGAATGGATATTGATGAAACGAGATAAAGCAGACGGAGGGATCATCATAGAATAAATCCTGGGTGCCATTGCCGTGATGAACATCCCAGTCGATAATCAAAACACGCTTCAAATCAAGCTTCCGCTGGGCATACCTGACAGCAATGGCAACATTATTGAACAAACAAAAGCCCATTGGAGCTGCATAGAGTGCATGATGACCAGGGGGACGCACGGCCACAAAGGAACTCAAGAAACCGTGTTCCGCCACCGCGTCCACACCGGTCAAACCAGCACCAGCCGCCAACTTTGCCGTATCATAAGTTTCCGGACTCATAAAAGTATCGCCGTCGAGCTGGAAGAACTCGCCTTTCTTCACTTTCAACGACCCCTTGTACAAATCCTCTATGTAGGCGGGATTGTGCACGGCTGCAATCTCATCTTCTTCAGCGAGACGAGGCTTCATCTCATCTATGTTGTGCTCTACAGAGCTTTTATGAAAGGCCGTATCAATCGCCGCAAGACGCTGCGGCGACTCCGGATGCAGTTCTGGCGTAAGGTGTTGCTGAAACTTTGGATCTCGAACCAAGACAAGATTTGACATCGACTTACCCGAATCGCGAAGTGGTGTGTATGCCAAACATTTTCACACACTGATCAGATGATAGTCTACGAGGCACAACCGCCTGACTTCAAGCAAACCCACACAAGTGAGCTGAATTAACCTTGAGCGCTGGTTTGAGAATGGTCTCGATGAAAGCGAGAAAACAATTTTGCCAGAATCGACTGCCGCCCCTGAGGCGCATCAACAGCCGGTGTCGAGAAGACAACCGGCTCAACCGGAATATCGCCATGGCTGACATGTTCGTCTAAACTAGACTTCGCCTGCTTATAGCCATAATCGATCAAGTCGTTTATTTTCACGTCCGGCAGATTCATATCAAGGGCATTCACTGTCGTATCACCGACAGAGACTACAAAGTGCGGGCCGCTTGGTTCGGTATATCGCTTTTTGAACGCGGCAAAAATAGCCGGTTGAATCAAACCTGGAATCTCGCGCAGTGGAGTGCCGCGGAATGACGGGAATGGTGACTGAGAGCTAATCTTGGCAATGATTGCAGGCTCATTGGAAAATTCGGATGGTGCCATTCTGTACGCGCCGCCATCGACCAGCAAACCGCTCTTGCGCATACTTTCAGGCAACTCGCCCTTAGATGGACGGTAATAGACAGGTCTCATCGCGCCAGGGATTGATGAAGATGCGGCCAGGGCTTCGGCAAGGTCATAATTTTTCCCTTCGAAGACGATCGGCTTACGAGTTTTGAGATTGTAAGCGACTATACGCAAGTTATCCTGCGGACTGAGATGATATTTGTCGACGAAACTTTCCATCGAAGAACGCATGCTGACAAAATGACTTCCAACCGCCCGCAACGGATGACGCCAGCCTCTGGGAGTCTGTCCCAACTGCTGCATATCAGGATGCACCAACTCATCCTTCATAATCTGCTCGATCTGGCGTGATGAATAGCCATTAGAGTGCAAGGCGCTCACTATGGAACCGATCGAAACCCCAGTCTCAGTGCCTACTTTGACGTGGTTATCTTCGAGATAGCGCAGCAATCCCACCAGACCAAAACCACGCACCCCGCCAGCACCGAGTACTACCTCCATACCTTCTCGTCCATGAGTCGGCAGCTCAGGTACTCTGGTCTGCACAGGCAACTCTTCTTGAGGCTTCTGCTCAGATGCGAAAACCGCATCGTTACGAACCTCGACGTCAGGCTGCGACCGACGTTGTGCCATAGCGCCTGCTGCACCGAAGAGTCCACCAATCAATCCATACGAGTAAGCAGATTGAGTTAGCTCCTGCCCTGACGCCAGTCCTTTACCGGCTAAAATCGAACCAGTCTCGGCGCCAATCAAACCGGCAGGCACACCAGATACGATACCGGAAAAGATTTGATTGCCAACAAGCCTTTGAGCGAATGTGCCACTCAACGCCTCACTCTCTGCCAGTTTGCCCAGCGCACCATTGAAACCACCCAACGCCCCAAAAGTGACGCCGCTACCAACTCCATTTTTCAGTCGCGATGTCCAGAAATTCTGTCCTGTCTCGGACGGCTGAAATATTGAGCCGAAAACCAATCCGCTACCTGCACCCTGGGCAATTGGACTGGACATAAGGGCGCTTTCACCGAGCGCAGCCGACATACCTTTGTGCACAGCCAGAAATGGCAAGACCGTGCCCAGTGCGCCACCGAGTTGCTGAGCATGCCAATCGGCCGTACCAAACTGAGCGTGCTCAGGGGCATCTATGAATGAAACAGATTTATCCAGGTGAGTGCCGGCAACCTGATCGATTAACTGAGTGGCGCCTGTGAGGGGAGCCTGGATACCAGCGTATACAGCCGAGTGCATGAAATCGACACCCAGGTCAAGCAAATTGGCGTGCTGGGAAGAATGCTCGACAGAGCTATTCTTACCGGCGCTTGAGTCGCGCATGGCTTCGCTCAGATGACTGCTCATCTCGTTCCGTTAATGAAAGGGCGTTCCCGGCCAGTTTGAAGCAGCAGCAAGCAGTTGTCAGTGTGGAAGTTACGAAGAACACATTAACTATCGCCACATTTCTCTCATCAGGCCGGAACAAAAACCGGATCTGATTCGACCCCAATGTCGAGAGGGGACCGAGCACGATGACCACGTCAATTCACGACATTCCGATACTCGAGCTTCAGCAGATGGCGGCCGAAGCTCAACAGAGCGGAAATCTGGCGCAAGCCAAAAGCATTTACATCTGTTTGATTGCAGCAATTAAGAGCAAAGACGGTCCCCGAAGCGATCGCCTGGCCAATAATTTTTTTCAGCTCGCCGAGGTCTACGGACAGGAAAAGAACTTCACCGGAGCGCAAACTTTGTACGAAAGAGCCATAGAAATCTGGCTTCACTCAACCGACGAACAGGCACAAAATATGGTGAAAGAGGCATCGAAACGCCTCCGCATCCTCTCAGAACTGGAGTCGGGACGAGTGTTGCGAGAAGAACGGAAGATCAACATATCGTCGACCGATCGTCAGGATGTTGCCTGAAATTTTGTCCGGCATCGAGGAATTTTTTCCGATATCGGAAGAAATTCAAGCGCGATACCACAAATGGTATCAACAATCGGCAGCCAAAATGTTCATGATTAAATGCTGACCAGACCGAGAGCGCGTTTAACTTGTTCAGCCCAGACACGGATGCGATCTGCAGTTTTTTCTGGTTCGTTCACTTCGTCTACAACCAGGCCGACAAACTTTCCGCCCACAACTGAATCTGAATGTGAATAATCGAAGCCCTCAGTTGTGATCTGATCGGCGATTATGATGCCGCCTTTTGACTTGATCTTGTCGTACATAATTTTCATCGCACTGACGAAATTATGACCGTAACCGTATTGATCTCCAAGGGCGAATAGAGCCACTTTTACGCCACTGAAATCTATTCTGTCCAGCTGTGGCCAGAAGTCGAGCCAATCATCAGTCAACTCGCCGTCGCCCCAGGTCGAACCTCCCAAAATCAGGAAATCGCAGGCAGCGAAGTCCTCGGCTTTAGCCGTCCAAATACCGTGCACCTCAGTTACAAGTGGACCAAATACCGACTGTATCTGTTCAGCAACGGCAGTAGTCGTGCCGGTTTGCGTGCCATAGAAAAGTTTGCCCATGTTGAATCTCCTTGGACTGAATAGAAATATTTGTTTTGAGTACTAACTTATTTCAGGAATTGCCTGCCAAACCCGCCACTGGAGCAGGTTTACACTTGCACCGATTAGCAAGACAATCGATGTGATCTTGCAAAGTTCGATGCCTGCCAATCAGAAATGCGATACGCAGCAGTTCATCTTTGCTGTGAATAGTGACGTTGCCACTATCCCAGATGACAGTGATGTCATCGTCTGCATCATGAAAGGCAACAGTGCCTCCACAATTTGGTTCACAAGCGACAGAACTGCGAGACCAGTCGATGACAGGACTTTTCGCCCAGACCCGCCTGCCTCGTAAGTCATGAGAAAAGGTCGATCGAACCGCATCAGATTGACTATTTTTGGATTTTGCCGGAACTGGAAAGTTCACGTGCAACCAATAGTGATGATTAGAGACTGTGTTCAAAGGTCACCTTATAAAACGCGCCGATTTCTGACAATTATTCTCAACTAAAGCAGGAGCTTTAGCAAGACTATTGAGAATAGTTTTCACGACTCGTGACCGAGCCGAAAATCCACACGGCTGAATGATTTCCAGCCACAAATGAACTTGACGTTCTCGTCTTGGAGCAGAATTGATGTCAGTCTTTGCAGAAATAACTGTCAGTAAACGCACAAATAGCTGAGTAAACGCACAAATAGCTGTCAGCCACCGCACCAAGAGCATTCATTACTCAGCGCTCAGACCAAACAGACGAAGAACAACAGACCAGGCAGAAATGGTGCCACCAACTGAAGCTGATGACACCAAGTAGTCTGAACTTTAACTGACTCTGCTTACTTTGCTTTAGGCGCCTTCGGTGCCTTCTTCGCTTCAGCAGGCGCTTTGTTTGCCGTCATTGATTCCAATTTCTGGGCAATATCATTGAGCATGCCGTTCAGCTTCGTTTCATCCTCTGCAGTCGTTACATCTGCATGCGCGTCTCTCAAAGCGCGCTTAGTTTTGCTGAAGGAGCGAAGGTCTCGATCCAGCTCTGAAGCCTGGTTCGCAGTGATCTGCTTGCTGTTTTTGGCGACGTTGTATCGGCTCAAAAATTCCTTGTACTGTTCATCGATAGTATCTGCCAAAGCACGCGAACAAGTGCATCCCAACATAACCGTTGCCAACGCAAAATAACCAAATTTCTTGAACATTTGTCCCCTCTTTGCCAATTGCCGAGCTTAAGAGCGTTATAGCACAACTACGGGTTATTTCTGCGAAACGTCTTCCGCCTTGCAACGATCTACGACTACTTCAACGCGACGATTCAGCTGGCGTCCGGCAGGATTATCGCTGCCGTCCTTCTTTGTATTGGGCGCAATCGGATGTTTTTTACCGAATCCAATGACGGTGGCCGCCTTTATGAACTTGTTGTCCACAAGCCAAAATTGAACTGCATTGGCACGTCTCTCACTCAAGTCTTGATTGTATTCATCGCTCCCGATGCCGTCAGTATGCCCCTCAACCTTGATTTCGTAGCGCTGCTCCTTTGCAAGCATCGGACCAAGAGCTTTCAGCGTTTGCTCCGCTTTGGGGTTAAGAAACGCCTTATCGAAGTCGAAGAGAGCATCCGCGCCAACCACATACCGATGCTCACATTTACCTTCATCTGACTGCTTAATCGCCTTTATCCCGCGGGGAATCTGGATGTTACCCGGCTTCTGGATATTCCCGGGGCTCTGGATGTTGCCGCTCGCCTGCACTTTACCGGGCACGTTCTGAACGGCCCCTGGAGTTTGAATTTGATAGGTCTTGCCTTTCTGAGCATCAAACCACTTGTTGATCTTGTCCACGTTCTGCGCAGAGGCAGAGACGCCTGTCAGTGCTTGTAAAACCAGCACTGCAAGAATGGTGTTTCTTAATAGCTTAGACGTCGATGGCATAGCAATCTCCACATTCCGAACCAATGACTGAATCTCACTTCATTCTTCCCCGGAATTTCTCAGCTCAACGGTGGAAAATCGCCATCGAACCTGGGTAACCAAGTTTCTTCATTTGACAACGCCGCAGGAGCGGCGCATTATGATTTCTGACCCCTCCACTGCGGTACGAATCTATGGCAGCCGACAAAATTGAAGGCAATAATTTCGACGCGGTTATCAAAGCGCCCACTGTCTTTGCAAATTTTTTGAGAACGGCCTTTGACGGCGCCAATGGTGGCGATTCGGGTGCAGCCATCAAATCCATGTTGAATACAGCTGCATCACAGAGCACAGTCAGCGAGCTCTTTGACGCCGGCAATCCACCCTCATTCAACGCCTGACAGGAAAGATTCTGACCTTAATTCCAACTGCTGCGACAGAGATTCACCACAAGCTACTACAAGACACAGTAGAAAAGTCCGAAAGAAAAAGCCCCAGAAAACCGAACCCCACGAGCATCGAGAGATACGAAATCCCTCGATGCTCGTGGTCGGTGGAAGAATCACAGCATCAGATGCGGTACCAGAAGATCACGTCTGCTTACTTGCTCGGGCGCTCCGAACGCAAGATGCCGAGCTTCTCCATCGTGGCGCGAACGCCGGCAGCTGCAGCCTGGTTGTTCCAGTCGATGGCAGCGTTGTAGCTTTCGAAGTAGCGAATCTCCACCTCGCGCCCAACCGGAGCCCAGCCGGCGATGGTGGTCGGATACTCGGAGAGCACTTCACCGCGGCGCGACACGTGAGCCACGCCGGTGATGGCGTTCAGAGTGAACTGCACATGGTCGTTTTCCAGGCGCAGCTTCTCCTTCGTGGCCTTCAGACCGATGAAAGCGAGACGCGCCTGCTTGCCGACTTCCGCCCAATCGGCGATCGAACGCTCGCTGCCTTCGACCGTGAGCCACTGCGAAAGCGGCGTCTCAGCGCCAACGACGGGGTTGC
This sequence comes from Candidatus Melainabacteria bacterium, assembly GCA_003963305.1. Lineage (NCBI taxonomy): Bacteria > Bacillati > Candidatus Melainabacteria > Candidatus Melainabacteria bacterium. The sequence goes on from RXJR01000010.1 coordinate 63,275, forward strand.
GGAGGATGCGCGCTGTGCCTCGGTCTTCCGAGATCTGATAGCGGAATTCGCCCTGGCTGACATGGTCGCCCTTGGCGATTTCGAGAGCCTTGATGTAGGGACGCAACCCGTGGATGGCGTGTCCGACGAGTTTGCGTGCCAAGTTGCTGGTGGTGGTCATGGGTTTTCCTTTTCCAGTTATCTGGTTATTAATGCCGCGGTCATTCAGCACCACGGGCAGTGCAAAATTGAGACTTCCGGAAATTCCGGAGAGCCTGGGAAGTGCAGCCCGACATGAGCTGACTGAGTCCACCTGCAACCTGCTGACGTCCTTTCGTTCGTTCGAGCGCTGCAACACAGCCGTGCGAACAACCGCAACGACTGGTACCGAATCGCGACTGCGAACCGGTTATGGGTGGGTACCGTCCTCTTCTCCACGCCGTGGCGAAGAGTTTTGAATGCTTCTGTAGACGCTTGCTTGCTTGGTGAAGGTGCGAGAAGACAGCGTTGGGAAAAGAGGGAGGGTTAAGTTCAAACCTAAGAAAAAAATGTAACTGGATCAACGATTAGAGACTATGGAGTCTTAAAGGTCCTCTAAAGAGATTTAGTACTCATGACAGGAGAGCAACAGCCCGTCAAAAGAGAAACTGTAAAAAATCCGACAGACTTGAAATTATTCGCTTTGAAACATGACTGGATTAATGGGTAGCGAACCGGAACAAGCACTTGGCATCATCGCTTTCCTGAGCGGCTACAGATAGCGAGGGTCCACGAGCAAACTTGTCAAGCGCGCCCAGTCAGCTGCTATCGTTAATGGCTGATAGAGCTATCCGAGGGAGCAAAGTGCTCGAAGAATTATTCGCAACCAAGAAACCCGTAATCGGTGTCATACATCTGCTGCCACTGCCCGGTTCAGCACGCTGGGACGGTCATATAGAGCCGGTTTTGCTGCGCGCCGAGCAGGAAGCCGCAGCGCTGGCAACAGGCGGCGTCAACGGCATCATCATCGAGAATTTCTTCGACGCACCGTTTGCTAAAAACCGCATCGATACCGCAACAGCATGCGCCATGACTCTGGCTGTCAAACGTATCAATGCCATCTGCGACCTGCCCATCGGTGTAAACTGCCTGCGCAACGACGGTTTTAGCGCCCTGGCAATAGCAGCGGCTTGTGGCGCACAGTTCATCAGAGTGAACATCCTCACAGGCGCGATGTTGACCGATCAAGGCATCATCGAAGGAGAGGCGCATGAGTTGCACCTCTACCGCAGACGGTTGTTAGCGCATAAACAAGTGAAAATTTTCGCAGATGTAATGGTCAAACACGCTTCACCCCTGTCAGTCGATGCAGACATCAAACTAATGGCTAAAGACACTGTGGCGCGCGGACTGGCAGATGCCATCATAGTCAGTGGCACAGGCACGGGTTCCGCGCCAGACATGTCAGACCTTGAAAAGGTTCGTCAGGCGCTTCCGGATACACCAATTTTGATAGGCAGCGGCACAGACACTGACAATGCGCCAGCCTTGCTCTCTGTTGCAGACGGTGTGATCGTGGCGAGCAGCCTCAAGCGTCAGGGCATATTGGAGAACCCGGTCGACGTAGAAAGAGTGCGCACGCTGGTGAAAGCAATTCGCGCTTGAGACAGACCTTCAAAATTCAACAGACGGTTTTGACTGTTGAGAGATCTGCGCACCGATATCGGCCGCAGGGCTGTCGACCGCCACTCCACCGGGCATAGACTCGCCGAAAAACGGACCCTGATAATCAGCTGAATCCTGACCCAACTCTTTGAAGAAATCTTCAGCGGAATCAATCGAGCCTTCGCTCTTAGCCAACTCCGCAATTATGCGACCAAAATCAGAATCAACCTGATACATCCAGCACTTGACGCGATCCACCCAGATCACCATATCGACAATAGCTTGCGAAATGTTGACGTTATCTTGTTTCAATCTGGCAATTACCCACGGAGGCAAAGTGATCTGCTCCTGGTTGGGTTGCACGGCTGCTTCTACGACCACAGCCAATCCTTCAGCAAGACAGGCGTAGACAGCTTGCACATACTCCCGGCGAGTCATCCTGAAATCAGCCAGAGCCTGAGCCAGGGTGCGCTGCCCGTCCACTCTTTCGAGAATGGGCAAAGCAATAGCCAAGAGAGGTTTAGGGGCGCGGCGCGCCTGATCGGTGACTTTAAGTATGGTTTGACCGCTGATGCGCAGCTGATCGAGATACTTCTTCTGCTCGAGATAAGCCATGCCCTCCCTGAGCAGCCGATCTGTAGACTCTTCAGGCAGAAAGGGATTGAGAGTACGGTCGACGTTGAGAAGCGGATCTTCCATAAACGAAAACGACCCACTCGCCCACAAGAAAAGCTCCATGAGAGCGTCCTTGCCGAAAATACCGTCTGCTTCCGCGTGAATAATGGAACCGCGGTCGAAGTAGAGAGTGGCGGTTCGAGCACCGTTGAGAAATGCGATTTTGCCGGTCAGCTCGCCATTGCGCACAAGCTGAATCAGGTTCGGAAGGCTAACTTTTGACAGCTCACCGGTGAGTTGCATGCATCCCCGTCACTTTCGGGCAGGCAGCCCGGTGTATCTAGTGTATACTACCCCTTCTGCGTCCGACTTAGAGCCGGACCATTTTCAGTCAGTTACACGAGGTTCGGGACGATCATGGAAGTCAAGGAAAATACCATGTCGAATGAAGAGTTAGGTATGGAGGAAGGCGACGGCGAGAAGGACTCAAGCCGTGCCAAATGGTATACCGACACAATTATGCAATCCGAGCTCGCCGATTACGCCCCCGTCAAGGGCTGCATGGTGATCCGACCGTACGGTTACGCACTCTGGGAGCACATCCAGAAAGCGCTCGACGGCATGATCAAAGAAACCGGACACCAGAACGCCTACTTCCCGCTTCTCATCCCAGAGTCTTTTATCGCCAAAGAGAAGCAGCACGTTGAAGGTTTTTCGCATGAGTTCGCCGTAGTCACACACGGCGGCGGAAAGAAGCTGGAAGAGCCTTTGATTGTGCGGCCGACATCAGAAACCATCATCAATCACATGTTCGCAAAATGGGTGCAGTCCTGGCGCGATCTGCCACTTTTGATCAATCAGTGGGCTAACGTCGTGCGCTGGGAAATGCGCACCAGACTATTTCTGCGTACACTGGAGTTTCTCTGGCAGGAAGGACACACCGCCCATGCCACCGCCGATGAAGCAGAAGAAGAAGCCAAGAAAATGCTCGAGGTATATCGCACTCTGGCTGAAGATTGGCTGGCACTGCCAGTTCTCACTGGCGAAAAAACAGCCCGGGAAAGATTCGCCGGTGCCGACCGCACTTATTGCATCGAAGCATTGATGCGCGACGGAAAGGCTCTGCAAGCCGGTACTTCGCACTTCCTCGGTCAAAACTTCGCCAAAGCTTTCGACATCAAATTCCAGAGCCCTGAAGGCGGATTGGAATACGCATGGCAGACCTCCTGGGGAGTCTCGACCCGTCTGGTTGGCGCAATTGTGCTCGGGCACGGCGACGATAAGGGTCTTGTGCTGCCGCCGAAGATTGCTCCTATCCAGGTCGTCATCGTGCCTATCTACAAAACAGATGCTGAGAAAGAGACGGTTCTGGCAAAATGCCACCAGATCGCTCAGGACTTGAAAGAAGTAGCGCGCGTTCACGTCGACAACCGAGACAACCTGACACCAGGGTTCAAGTTCAATCACTGGGAGCAGAAAGGCGTGCCTATGCGCTTGAACATCGGTCCTAAAGACGTGGCCAACAACGTCGTAGAAATCGCTCGCCGCGACACAGGCGAGAAGATTCGCGGCGTCAGCCAGGCTGGTCTGACCAACGAAGTGGCCGGGTTGCTTGTAGCAATACAGAAAAACATTTTCGAGAAAGCTCTCGAATTCCGCAAACAGAATACGTCAACTGCCTCAGACTACGATCAGTTCAAAAAACTGATCGCTGAAAAAGGCGGTTTCGTTGAAGTCTACTGGGATGGCAGCGGCGAAGACGAAGGAAAGATCAAAGACGAGACAAAAGCAACGATACGCTGCATTCCGTTTAAACAAGATCATCCGGAAGGCAAGTGCATGTTGACGGGGCGCCCAACCAGCCGCCGTGCCGTTTTCGCCAGAGCCTATTAGTGCCGCCATGCTGGAAATAGCCAAACAAGCGGTCGACACCGCCACCGCATCTGGTGCATCTTACGCTGATGCGCGGGTAATCGAACGAGAATCGCAGAACATCCAGACCAAAGGCATGAACGTCTCAGGGCTGAACCTGGGCAACAGCTACGGGCTGGGCATCCGTGTGCTCTGCAATGGCGGCTGGGGTTTCGCGGCCACGCAAGATTTGACCCGGGAAGGCATCGACAAAGCGGCTCGCAAAGCCGTGGAAATAGCCAGAGCATCAGCTCGATGCATGGAGAAGCCGATAGAGCTGGCACCTGAGCCGGCACACAAAGCCGTCTGGAAATCGCCTTGCAAAATCGATCCCTTCACCGTAAGCATTGAAGATAAGCTGGCTGTGCTCTTCAAAACAGCTGAGACGATGCTGGCCGTGAAAGGGGTGACTCTAGCGCAGACAGACATGACTTTCATCAAAGAGCACAAGCTCTTTGTCAGCAGTGAAGGTGCCGAAATCGATCAGACTTTCATTCGCTCTTCCTGCGGCTTGACAGCCAATGCTACCGACGATCACGACCGCCAGAAACGCTCCTATCCAAATTCTTTCGGTGGGCAGCATGAAAACGCCGGCTGGGAGATGGTCGGGCGATGGGATCTGCCGGGCAATGCCCAGAGAATAGCCGAAGAATCAGTGCAGCTGCTGAAAGCACCTCAGTGCCCGCACGGTGTCGGCACAGTGATCATCGGTGCCTCGCAGCTCGGTCTGCAAATTCACGAGTCGTGCGGTCACCCCAGCGAGCTTGACCGGGCCCTGGGGCAGGAAATCAACTTCGCCGGTGCCAGCTTCCTCACGCCTGACTTGCTCGGTCATCTCAAATACGGCTCACCAATCGTCAACCTGGTCGCCGATGCCACCGCCACCGGTGCACTGGGAGGCTTTGCCTACGACGATGAGGGCGTCGAGGCGCAGTGCGTGCCTCTCGTCAAAGACGGCATGTTCGTCGGTTATTTATCATCACGCGATACCGCCAATCTGATTGGCATCAAGAGATCAGGCGGCGCCATGCGAGCCGAATCCTGGCACCATCAGCCGATCATCCGCATGACCAATATCTCGCTTCGACCAGGCACGGCAGGCAGCCTGGCCGACCTGATCGCCAACACTTCAGACGGCATCTATTTCGATACGAATAAGTCCTGGTCGATAGATGATCGACGTTACAACTTCCAGTTCAGCACTGAAGCCGGTTACAAAATCAAAAACGGCAAAATCGTCGGGCTCTTGAAAAACGCCAGTTACGGCGGCATTACAACTGAATTCTGGAACTCCTGCGATGCCATTTGCAGTCAAGATTACGTCGACTGGGGCGTACCAAACTGTGGCAAAGGTCAGCCCAGCCAGACAATGTGGACCGGTCATGGAGCGGCACCGGCCCGATTCAGAAATGTTCAATATGGTATCGCCCATAGTTAGTCACCCGGAGCAAAGTTTGAGAGGCGACCCAGAGTGAAAAGCCAATTGCCAGTACCAGACTTGAAAGGCAGCAAATCGTGATCAGTGAATCAGAAAGCAAACGTCTCATAGACCTGGCTCTCGCCCATGCAGGCAAGCGAGTTGACGGCGTGGAAGTGACGGTGACAGGGTCGAACTTCGCAACCAGTCGTTTCGCCAATAACAACATGACTCAAAACCAAGCTCCCGAGAGAGTGTCGGTTTCCGTGCGAGTAATATCAGGCAAGCGTCAGATCAGACTGAGCAGCGATGACATCTCGCAGAGCGGTATCGAACACCTGGTCGACAACGCCATCAAGGCAGTGGCACTTTTGCCGGAAGATCCAACTGTTCTGCCACTGCCCGCCCTGGCATTAACAGAGCCTCTTGCACGCGACGTCGACTTCAATCGCTACGACAGAGAGACGGGCGAAATGAGCGCCGACCAGCGATCTGATTCAGTCAACTCGATGATCGAAGCGGCAAAAAAGCACAACCTGAGCTGCGCAGGCACATATGGCGCGGGCGGCGATTCTATTGCCATAGGCAATTCTAACGGCATGTTTCACTACCACAACGAGTCTGCATGCGAATGCTCGGTGACGGCGGTGGCTGCAAATTCCTCGGGTTGGGCGAAAGTGCACAATCCCAAATCGATTCATGTCGATGCTCGAGCCCTGGCTGAGTCTGCGGCAAAAAACGCCATTTTAAGCGCCGATCCAAAAGACGTACCGCCGGGCAAATACACTGTCATTTTGCCACCGTCTGCAGTGGTAGACCTGCTTGGTTTTCTCTGGGGCGATTTCAGCGCTACCAGTCATATCGACAAGCTCTCCAGCCTGCTTGGCAAAGTCGGGCAAAAAGTGTTCGGAGAGAACATCAACATCAAAGATGATGTCTTTCACCCCATGCAAGCCGGAGCACGCTTTGACGGCGAGGGATTGCCTCGCACAGTCGTCACTCTGGTCGACAAGGGCGTCGTCAAAAACCTCGTCTACGGGCGCAAAAGCGCAGCCAAAATGAACGCTAAACCGACCGGTCATGGTGTGAGCGAGCCGAGCCCTGAAGGCGAATTTCCAGTCAACCTGGTTATGGAAGGCGGCACTGCTTCAATCGATGAGATGGTCAAATCCACCGACCGAGGCATTCTACTCTCGCGTGTCTGGTATGTGCGCTTGGTCGACCCGACCACGATCTTGCTGACCGGCATGACCCGAGACGGCACTTTTCTTATCGAAAACGGCAAAATCAGCTATGGCATCAAGAACCTGCGCTTTAACGTCAGCGTCATCGACATGCTGAACAACGTTCTTACCCTGGGTCCATCAGTGCGAGCCGCTGGCGAAGACAGTTTCCCTGCTGTAGTGCCGGCTTTGAAAGTGGCCAATTTCAACTTCAGCTCGACAACAAAATTCTGAGACAGCACTCAGAAAAGTCGCAGTCACCACCACATCTAGTGGCGCCCGAAGGGTGTCAAACCGCAGTCAACCGCGCTAATTACTGCGGAGATTTTTGTTGCGGATAATTGCAAAACAATGGTCGTTCGCAAAGCTTCGCGAGCGCGCACTACCAAAACCATCTAGATCTTGAATCATAAAGACTAAGGTTATAGCCAAATAATTACTTCAGAAATCAGGAGCTTGTTCTGTCGTTGACTTTATTTCTATAGAAAACATAAAGTCCAGTCACCCGTTCTCTTTCTTCTCGACTCGACAAACCAGCCAGGTCACAAAGCGTACCCACCTTTCTCGGCACAAACATCGCAATCACAGCGGTGTCATCAAAGCCGACCTGCAGTAGTCGACTGGAATGCGAACTCAGTTTTTCCGACTTGCTTTTAGATTCACCAACTCCAACGACCTCAAACACGCGAGGTTACTTGTCGCACCTTACTCTCAGCAGCAGCCCGGTTCTGCCGTGTTGCTCAAGTTCTGTACGCGTGACGCGATCGCTATCGCCTCACTATTGCCCCTGCGACTTGTGCCAGCGTGCCAGCCACAGGGGAGTCCTCTAACGCAATGGAGTTCACCATGACTCAGTCCCATTCCCCGACTGTCTCGACTTTGCCCGCAACCGACATCGAGCTCGTTCTCGCTGCCGGCGGCATCAAGGGTTTCGAACATATCGGCGTCCTCAAGGCGCTGCGTGAAGCCAACATCCCCACCGGCAAGGTGACCGGTGTGTCCGTCGGCTCGATCATCGCCACCTTCTACACCAACGGCTACACGCCCGAGCAGATCCGCGAGATCTTCTTCGAGGGTCTCAACGGTCGCAACTCGCTGACCACGCTGCTCAGCTGCATGCGCACCATCCCTGACCCGATCACCTTCGCCATCGGCGGCTTGCTCGACTTGAGCGGTGCCGTGCGCGACATGGTCGAGCGCTACAACCTGAAGCCCAACCACAACCTGCGCATCGTCGCCTGTGACCTGATGCGTCACCAGCCCGTGGTCTTCGAAGGGGTCGACTACGACCTGGCCCACGCCATCGCCTCTTCGTGCTCGCTGCCGGGCGTCTTCCGCCCGCAGTGGCATCACGACGCCAACGGCGTTCAGTTGCTCGGCGACGGCGCGCTGTATCACTACAGCCCGCCCGAGTTCTGCAGCGGTCCGGCGATCTTCAGCATCTTCCGCCAGGCCACCGACCTGCCTTCGCAGTTCGCCAACTGGATGGACTTCTACTTCTCGGTGCGCGAGATCTACTTCCCGCTCGCCGGCAACCACCGCTACGTCGACCCGAACCGCCACCTCGTCATCGAGAGCGGTCTGGCCGATGTCGCCGGTCTCAACTTCGGCATCTCCGCCGCCAAGTGCGACGAGATGATCGAAGACGGTCTCACCGCCGGTCGCACGGCGCTGGCCAGGGCTCGCGCCGAAGGTCGCTTCACTCATCCGGGTGCGGCGGCTTGACGGCGGCAACGTAGCGGGAGCAGCGAATCGCTGCTCCCGTTGCACTTCTGTCATCTATCCACTGAACCGCGCACCGCCCCGCATCAGATGCGGTGGCTCACAGGGAGGTTTGTATGAGCATCAACACAAGCGCCTCCGACCTGGGGCGTGAGCTGTACCGAGCCGTCTGGCAGTTGGTCAACCAGACATTTTTCGACACAGCTCGACTGGCGCACTGGGGCTCGCTCGAGCACCAGTACGACAACGAGATCGTCGACGAAGAGAGCGCTCTGCGCTGCATCGACGCGATGCTGCTGACACTGAACGACGACTTCACCTGGGCAGAGCGCGTCAACAAGCCCGCTCCCGCCTGCGCAGAGGCGTCTGCCACGCAAGCCGCCACAGACGCGCCCGACTCCACCGGAAGCGCCGTTCCTGCGGCAGAGCCCGAGCCCGTCATGGCGGTTCTGCGCCCCGATGGCATCGGCTACATCCGCATCCTCACCCTGGATCACCCCGGCATCCTCGACTTGATCGAAGCTGGAGCGCAGAAAATCGCCGCCTGCAAGGGTGTCGTTCTCGACCTGCGCAACAACGTCGGCGGAGACGTGCAGACGACCGCAGCCGCTTGCGGCTCTTTCCTCAAGGACGGGCTTGTGACGACGATGGAGATGCGCCACGCCGACGGTGGCATCGAGCGCACTGAGTACGCCCTCTCTGATGACGAATTCTTCGCCAACGAGTATGTGCCGGGCCTTCCGCCCACAAGCAAACGCTACTTGCGTTCGGCTCCGGTGCTGGCAGACAAGCCCATCGTCGTCTTGATCAACAAGCGCACGATGAGCGCCGCTGAGCTGATGACTGCCGCCATCGTGCAGAACGGCACAGCAGGCAAGGTGCTCATGGTCGGCAATGGCGCCACTCCCGGCAAGGGCATCGGACAGACGAACTACCTGTTCATGGAGGGCAAGTACCGCGTGCGTGTCACTCGCGTGCGCTGGTTCGCTCCAGGCGGTGACTGGCTCGGCGACTGCGGTCAAACCGTCCGCAACCCGATCGAGCCGGATGTGCTGGTGCCCGAAGACCGCGGCATCGAAGGCGTGCAAGTGGCGTTCAAGGAGCTTCGCAAGATGCTCGACGCGGCTGAAGCAGCCTGAGTTTCGAAGTTTCGAACGCTGACTGGCGTTCGCTTAACCCGTTCACGCCTGCGTGAGCGCGACCCAAAGGACGATTATGACGTCATCGAAAGCGGGAGATTCCGTTGCTGCATCTCGGCGCAAGCGCCGGGTCAAGGCGACGGAGTCGACCGAAGTTGTTCTGGGCGGCGGCGCCTACCGTGGTTTCAGCCACTGTGGGCTGCTTAAGGCAATCGAAGAGCTCAAGATCAACACCGGCATGATTACCGGTGTTTCGATTGGCTCACTGATTGCCACGCTCTACACCAACGGCTATTCGCCCGAGCAGATCGAGGAGATCTTCGCCTCCGAGCTGACCGAGGTTCCGACCCCGAGCCTGGTTCGCTCGCTTCTGATTCCAGCGCCTGTCGGTCGTCTCTTCGGCGGCACCACAGGCGGTGGACTGATCGATTTGCCGGCCCTGTTCTCCCACCTGATCGAGAAGTACGACCTCAAGCCGCAGCCCAACCTGCGCATCGTGGCGTACAACCTGTTCAAGCGCGAGCCCGTCGTTTTCGAAGGAACCGACTATGACCTGCTCACTGCGGTCAGTGCTTCTTGCGCTGTGCCGCTGTTGATGCGCCCGGTCTGGTTCGGTCAGCCCAACATCATCAACAAGCTCACCACCGTCGCCGCTAGCTGGCTTGGGCTCTCCGAAGAGGGGGTTCTGGTCGACGGCGGCGTGCACCACCCCTGCCCTGGCGACTTCTGCAAGGGCACGGCGATCATCGGCAAGCTCGGCTTCGCGACGGCTTTGCCGCGGCGCTGGCTCTCGTCGACCGACCTCATCTTCCATGCCCTGGAGATGGTGGCGGCTCCTGTCCTGGGTTGGTACTTCAACGACCCGAAGGACCACATCGTCATCGACATCGGTCTGCCCGACGTCGCCTGCATGAGCTTCGGACTGCCGCGCAGCAAGTGCCGGCAGATGGTCACACATGCCTACGAAGTTTCCCTGGAGGCGTTGCACAGTGCCATCGAATCTGGTGCAGTCAAGACGAAGCGCTGACCCGGTAGATGGTGAACCTGCGCTCGCTCAGGCGGGTTCACCATCTTCCGAGCTGAGATTGGATGGGGCGCTTTGCTCCATCCAACTCTCCGCTTTTTCTTTTTCCCCGCACCTGCTACAAGGCGTAGTAAACAGCCTTTACGACTACGACTTAGTCTCTTTGCCCTTCGCCATCTGCCCAAAAGCAAAGGAACAGAGATAGAAGAGCGCAGAAATAATGAGCAGGCTGCGAATGCCTGTATAACTGGCCGTGTACTCGGTCAATCCACCAACAACTGAACCGAGCATGTTGAAAGCCAGCCCGATGCTGGGCGCTTCCTCGTCTTTGAAAGCGCTTGAGAAAATCATGCCAGCGAAAAATACTGGTATCGCAGACAGTAGCGCCGCAATCGAACCACCTACCCACATGCCCATCGAATTGAAAGTCTGGATAGGCACCACATAAAGCACCGTCAGGGTGCCCAGTAGCCCAGCGTACATAGCCGCATTCGACAACAGCTTCGGCCTTTGCATAATGAGAATGTTAGAAAAGATAATCGCGGTGAGAACCGCAAAGATACAAATCGAGTTAACGATCCAGGTGGTACCAAAAACCAGGGAGAGCCTGTCAATGATGCCCAGTTCGAGCAGCATGAATGCAGCCCCCAGGAAAAAGAGCTTCCAGCGACTGGCCGTTGAATTGGTTCGAATGCTCTGACCACAGGCAAACCAGGCAAGCAGCAAAATCAGCGCCATAATCGTCAAATAGAACGGGTCAAAGCTGATCGGGCTTAAATACAAAAACGGCCAGTCATCAGTGGAGGTGCGAATACCTTCCGTCGAGATATCCGAATAATCTTTGAAGCCCTGTGTACCTAGGGCAGCCAGCACCGCTCTTGTCGCTGCCGTGGGTGGAGTGTAAAGGTGCCAGATGGCACCATCGGCTTTCTTGAAAGGTAACGGCTTCTCGGGCGACGCCTCTCTCAGATTGGCAATCAAACGCTTGGAGAGAAAGTCGACCGGAGCACAGTAAGTAATGCAGTACAGCCCGCCCGGAGCCACATGAGCGATTGCATCCCTCATGCCGTCGACCGTGTAGACATAATCATCCAGCCGCACAGAAAGAGAGTTACCGGCCACCGCATGCGAGTCGAGAAACCCCGTTATGACGAGATCGTATTTGTCGTGATTCTGTCTCAAGAAGGCACGGGCATCGTTTATGTAAACGGTAACCTTCGGCGAATCGTAAGGATGCTCGGGATGAAGACGCTTACCCAACTCGACCATCATTGGGTCGATTTCGACCGCGTCAACGTGCTCGGCGCCGAGCTTCAAGGCAGACGCCACGTCGTTGCCGGTGCCACTACCCATGATGAGCACACGCTTGGCTTTGACGAAACTGTAAGGGATTTCGTACTGGTCGAAGCGAAAATCTTCCAGCTTTTTCCGTTCAGCCGGGGTCTGAGATTGAAGAAACTGATCGGACAAATTCAAGGGCTGTTGAAAGAAAGCCTTGTTAACAGCGATCTGATATCCAATCGATTGTCCGGTATCGCCAAGCTTGAGAGGAGCCACCTCGACCCGATGGTACGGCGACCAGAGAATTTCACACTTGGATGTGGCGTCATTCATGTCACCCAGAGACTTCTTCACGGGCACCACTACTGCCACCACAATCGCCGCCGCCAGCAAAGCGATACCAATTTTGTTCTTGCGCATGGGGTAAAACGCCGCCACACAGCCAACCGCAAGCCACACAGGAGGCGGAGTGCACAAAAATGAGAGCACCGAAAAGGCGGCAATGCCAAGCACCGAGCCAAACAAGTTGTACAAATAAGACTTGAGCGGTGCAGTCTTATCAAAGAGACTGCCGAGTTTCTGCCCCAGCCCTGCCATCGTGGTCGCCACCAGAATGATGATGGAAAACAAGGCCACGAGTGACAGAGCAGTGTAGAGCATCGGCTGCTCCACCATCTCCTTGGGCGGGTGGGTCCAGTCCCACCAGTTGGCGAACAGACCGCCGCCGACTCGCATCGAAGGCATCATAATGTCAGTCAAGCCCGTCCAGTTGCTGGTTGTAAGCAAAACCACAAGTACAAGCAAGCAAAGTGGAAAAGCTTTGAAGAGCTTACCGGAGCTCGACTCTTTCATGTAACCGAAGCCGAGCCCGATGTAACTGGCAATCAACGGAAAGTTCTTAAAAATCGAGAAAGCACGAACTTCAGACGATAACCACCGAATGATCACCAGTTCAAGAAACAGCGAGACGGCGCTGAACCAGAACAGATCGATGATCACATTTTTGTCGTTCTGCTTTTCTGAATTCATGTATTTTCTTTCTCTTCCGTAGCCAAGGTGCGACACCATAAAGCGCGTTGGCACACGCCTTTCCAATTCTACACGTCGAGCCAGTCAAGCTGTTAGCCCGGCTGTCTCGAGTCGCTCTTGACCAGGTCGACCGATCGAGCCGCGTCGCCTACAGCCCTGAACAGGGTAAGATCTGACGAGAGAAGAGACAGTTTGGAGAGGACAAAGTTTGAAAGCACTTTTTGCTCTTATTTTTGCAGTGCTCATCACCATGACTACGCAAATACCCGTGATCGCAGACAGTCAGATTTTTGACAAGCCTCTCTTCCTCATGGTTTTCGACGAAACATGCCATGCCTGGTGCAATAAAGTCAGACCGATCGTCAAAGAACTGAACGATCAGTACGGTACTCAGATTGATTTTGCAGAACTGGACATCACCACCTCAGTGCTTAACGAGAGCAAAAAACAAGCCAAACAGCTGGGAGTACTTCCTCTCTTGCCTGATTTTGGTGACCAGATTCCGTGTTGCGCTGTCTGCGCAAAAAAAAGGACCAATATTCTCAAAGAACTGGCCGGACCGAAAACGAAACAAGAGTACGAAGCACTTGTGAAACTTGCCCTGGGCAATAAATAGCATGAGCGAAGAGAACACTTTCACGCCAACAGTCAAGGTAACCGCTCCCGAATCGGACATCAACTTACAGCATGTGCAAAGGTGTCAAAGAGCCTCACTGATTCTGCTTGCAATGGTCTGTCTGATTGGGTTGACGGAAGCGCTTGGCTGGGCGCTGGGCATTGATTGGATCAAGAGACCTATCGCCAATGAAAGCGCCACTCCCTCTGGTGCGGCCATTCTTTTCGCGCTCAGCGCCTCAACTATGATTCTGCTCAGCACAGGCAAACCAGGGGCTCTGAGGAAATGGCTTTCAACAGCCCTGGGCATATTCATAGGCATTGCCAGTGGTGCCACATGGCTGGAGCATTTACTCGAGCAAGACTGGAGCCTGATTCATCCGCTCTATACGACCGAAGGCTGCACGCCGCTGACCTTTCCCGGTCCAATGATGCCTGACGTATCGGCCTATTTCGTCCTCGCCGCTATCGCGCTTATCCTCTTCAGCTGGCGTGACAAACTCGGGATCAAGCTAATGCAAGTGGTTTCATCCGTTATTCTCCTGCCGAACTTGCTCATCTTCCTCTGCTATTTCTGCGGCATGAAGCACCTCTGTGCCTATTTCGGATGCATAAAGTTCTCGCCTGTAACATCACTGACCTTCGCGATATTGAGCGTCGGCATGCTCCTTGCCAACCCCGAACAGGGATTGACAAACATCTTCGTGAGAGCGACAAGCGCCGGAAAAATCGCACGTCGACTCTGCCTTGTAGGGGTAATGCTCTCTGTGCTGATTCCGGTGCGAATGGTGATGATCACAGTCTGCGCCAGGTACAATCTGGCAGACGAGCCCATCATCAACCTTGTCACCGCCATAATCGGAGTGGTGGCGACAGCGGCTTTTATCGCCTGGTCGCTGCGCAAGTTCGATACGGTGGAAGCGCAAAAAAGACAGGCAGAAGCCGAGAAAAGCGAAGTGGTCAGCCAATTGGATTCGATCATCAATAAATCTTCTTCATCAAGGCGATTTAAACAAGTCTGCTTGCAGTGCGGCAGCGAATACGAAGACGACGTGACAGTCTGCATAAAAGACGGCGCGAAGCTATCCAAAGTTCTAGACAAACTGAAAGCAGGCGACATGTTCGCCGAACGTTACGAGATCAAGAAGACTCTGGGTGCTGGCGGAATGAGCACTGTTTATCTGGCCAACCACGTGCTCATGAACAAATTGATGGCAGTCAAATTGCTGCATGACCATCTGGCAACCGATATGAGCGCCGTGCAACGCTTTCAACGCGAAGCGCAGACGGTCACTCTACTCTCACATCCCAACATCCTCGCCGTGCACGACTTTGGCTTGTCACCAGATGGTCTGGCGTACCTGGTTATGGATTACCTGGATGGCGCCAGTCTGCAGGAGTACATCGCACTGAAGACGAGAGTGCAATGGCAAAAAGCATGCCAGTTCTTCCTGCAAGTCTGTTCGGGATTGCAACACGCGCACATCAAGGGCGTTGTGCACAGAGATTTAAAACCGGGCAACATCATGCTGACCCGAGACGAAAACAAAGCCTACGTACTCAAAATCGTTGATTTCGGTCTGGCAAAAATTTGTGGTGACGACTCCGCTCAACGCCTCACTCAAACCGGCGAAATCTTCGGCAGCCCGCTTTACATGAGCCCCGAGCAATGCCAGGGCGCCACACTTGATCACCGCAGCGACATTTATGCGCTCGGCATCATCATGTATGAAACGCTGACAGGTGAGCCACCATTTCGCGGCAAGAACATAGTCGAAACCTTCCACAAACAGATCATAGAACCGCCAGCACCGCTGTCAGCCGAGCTTGGCGTGCCTGAAAAACTGGCAAGTATCATTTATAAATGCCTGGCTAAAGACGCAGACGATCGTCCGCAATCCGCATCAGAAATTACCGAAGCTATCAATGAAGCGCTTAATCAAAACACAACTGCCAACTGGCGAGGACCGCTACAGTAGCCAGATGTGACGGACCACTTTGCCGGCGAGATTTGACCATAACAAAAATCAAAAGGTGCGCACATATCTAAGGCTGATGCCAACCGGCGCGATCAAACCGAGGTTGCGCTTGGGCGTAAAAGGAGCAGCAACAAGGCCCTTAGCCGTAATGTCAGGGGTATCAGGAACGGCGCTGACGCCGGGATTGATATATTTAGCAAACGCTATCGGCACATCGGCAATGAGCAGATTATTCTTGTAGGCATAAGTAAATCCAGGCGCGAAAGTCATAACATAACCAGGTTGACGATAACCGGAACTACCGCCTATCAAGTCGTGAGTTGGAATTCCCTGAAAGCCGTAAACCAACCGACTGCGCAAACCTTTCAACCTGGGCTTGTCCCAGGTACCGGGAACTTTCAGTGAAGCTCCCACCTGCACGTTGTACGAATCAGTGACAGAGTTAGTCAATCGGCTCAGATACTGCGGCGCCAGAGGCACCCCAAGTGAACTGACGATCGACGCCGTGCCGTTGGTATCACGGGGATTGCACAGATAGCTGGCTGAAGCGAAGACAGTTTGTCCCCGCAAAGGCAAGGGCTTTCGAAAAGTTCTGAAGGCCGTGCCACCAAAAATGATACCAGTACCACCGTCACCAGGCATGACCGACGGTGGATAAACCGCCCGATTCATAAACCCCTGACCATCAAGATTGGGAAGCACTCGCTGCACGTTCCAGTCACCACTGGGAATCTTGATACCGACACCGAGCGCTACATTGCTGAACGGATGGTCAATCGGTTTGAGCAACCATGACTGGGTGTAAACGGAGATATCGCCGATGCCTGTAGGACTCCAACCAAAGCGGCGATCGGGATCTGCCAGCGGGCCTGTGCCATTGGGAGGGAAGAGCTGCGAATATTTATTCATCACGATGGGCAAAGTGGTAAGCACGCTGACCCGGTTGTTCACTTTGTAGGCAGCGGTCGCATCGAGAATGCTCAGGCGCATCTCGGGTCCCCAGTTATGAGTAAAGTTATGATTGACGTGCGACTTGAAGTAAGAGCGGTCGGCATTCGACTGCCGCCACCCAACTGACAATTGCCACTTCCCACCACCAGTCGAGCCTAACCCGGGCACGATTCCACGTGCGGCCGGTCAGCCCTGCCCCCAGGCAGTTTTGATCGAAAGCAGTGCCGCAATCGATACGGAGATGGACAATTTGAAAATCTTAAGCGCTGATGGCGCCAATCTCAAACACTCCCAACATGGTACAGACGCCACAGTGATACCGCGTCTAGGATGACATGCAGTTTTGAAAAGGACAAATGCTTGACATGAACCGGCTCAAGCTTGGTCAAATAGCTACATCCGAGCTGATAAACTAGCCTGGACGGCAATGCAGCCTTCAACACGGATCCCGCCACAGCGACAGGTTGACCACTCTTGAAAAGCAGGATGAGGTTACAACCACAAGGTCGGGATAAATCCAAACTGGCTGTCTCGAACAGCATGTTCGCTCGTCTCATGGCGCCACTACTGGGAGTGGCAATCACACTGTCTGCCTGCCCCACCAATTCATCGGCCCAGGCTCAGCAAAACTCGCCCCAGACTTCATCCACCGACCAGGTGAAGACCGCTTCCGAAACCGACTCCCCCGCTTCTGACTCCAACGCTACCGGCTCAAAATCTGCCGACGCCAGGTCTCTTTCCTGGAACGCTCCGGCAGACCAGGACTCGCCGCCTGCCTCTACGGCACGCAAAGCCGTTTTCGAGCTCGATCGAAGCATCATCCTCGAATGCGCCGACCTGGCAAGATTCAGGCTACGCTTTCACATGCAGGCCAATCGCACCGGCTTCTGGCGTTCATGGATCTATCCAATCGAGCAGCAAACCGGTACCAGCCTCAGTTTTGCCAACACCTTGACCGATTTAAGTCAACGCGCCCGGGGCTTGCACGACCCTGACAAAATTTCCAGTACATCAGTCAAAGGCGGTCTGGCATGCGCAATCACAGGGCAGACGATCACAGCCACCAGCTCCTCAATCGAATTGCTCCACAACGGCTATGTCGCATGGCGTGCTGCGCAGAATGGCTTCTCTCCAGGTAAATCGGAGACTTTCGTACGGCATTCAATAGAAAAAATAGACAGACTCCTCGCTGAAAGAGAAGCCGTACTGTCCGCCAATCCTGAGCTACCGAATCTGAAATCGCTGCAATTACAAGGACGACTGCTCAAACATATCCGCAATCAACTGCTTTACTCATTTAAAAACTTCAGCGCTCGCTCGAGAGAACAAGCCTGGAGTGAAAACACCTTCTATGCCATCGACACAGCCCAGGCACTGCTGCAGTTCAGCGCCTCATGCATGTCGCTCAAGGGCTATACGGACCGCAAATATGTCGGTCTGGCAGCGGTCACCAATATAGTCGCCAACAGCATGGTGACAAGCAACCCGATCATACGCACGGCGGTGGGTCGATACATCGCACACCGTCAACTCAAGCATCTTGAGCGCGTATTCCCTCAGACAAAGCCACGCACGATGAAACAGCTGAAGGAAAAGTGGCAAGACTTCGCAGATGTCTTCCCCGAAGATCCAAGAATGGCATTCGATACAAGCGACGCCACAATACGCGAGTTGGCCTTCCTGTGCATGCAGTCACAGGTCGTCGATCAATCGTTGAAACGAGAAACTAACGAAATCAACCGGCTCCACCGCGTCGCTGACCAGCAAGCCATCGCCGGTCCAATCATCGGTCTTTTCTCCCTGGCGCGTTCTACCTGCTCTACTGTCTCTTATTTCCAGTATCCAGACGACCGCGTTCGAGCCAACCAGATCAGTTTTGCCGGGCGAATTTCACAGGCCTGCGGTCAGACTTATTCGCTCATTGCCACTCCCAGAGCCAAGATCAAATCGGTACTCTACCAGCGCAAACTGGCCAGAGAAGGAAAGTTGCCGTCACAAATAAACGCACAGAGTATGAAGCGCTGGGATGAAATAGAAACGGCCGTGAAAGCAGCCAAGCTGAATTAAGACGGCAACCTGATGCCCGATTGATTTTCGAACTGCGACCAGGCCACTTCATCTTCGTCAGACTGGATCAAAGGGCGGAAACCAAACTGCAAATACAAACAGATTGCCGCCAGGCGGGCTGTCGAAGTCGACAAACACCCTTTGCGATGTCCTACCAGGACAAGCTTCCGGCATACAGCTGAAAGAAGCGCCTTAGACAAGCCCCGCCCCTGGTGCTCCGGTACAATGGCCAGCCAATGCACCCTGCCGCTATGCAAGCCGCGGCGCTCGTCCCAGGCCGTAGCCGTGCCGACCGGCTCAGCATCACCGTCAAGCAGATAGTATTGGCGTTCGGAAAGCAAATTGAAATCACGCCCAAACTGATCGACAAAGACAAATGGCGTGAAAACATTATGCTGGTCAGATCGCTCATGAATACGCAGCCAGACCTGCTCGTAACCAGGCTCGAACAGCCGCATCGAATATGGTTGCGGCAGATCGAAAACGGGCGCCTGAAGCAAATCTTCGTGAACCATCCGCACCTGCAAATTTTCCATTCATTCCCCTCACGTTCGAAGAGCGCGTCTCCTCAAACACTCAGCTCTAGCCTGAATGAGCGCGCAAATAAGCCGCCAGAGACTCAGATCTGGAGAACAGTTCTTCTATAAAATCAGGAGTTCGTTCAGAGGGATAAGCAATCAAGTATTCGACGAATTCAATCATCGCTTCTATTTGCGCTCCAGTAAACTCATCCAGGCGCTCAGACTCATGCTCTTCCAGGAGCTGGGTAACTTTGAGAAACTCGCTTGAGAGCCCCGGTAGCATCGCATCTGGTGGCAGAAGGGAAAGACCGGGGGAGCCACCCGGCAAACCTGAGATAACTGCTTCCCAGACGTCGCCATCAGGCTTTTCCAGAGCTCGCATCATATAGGCTGGCAAGAAATATTGATAGCCCTGGTCTGTAAATATGGGCAATGACTGGGCAAATTTGTCGACGACTCGGCCGGGCACATCTTGCCAGGAAAACGGCTTGAATTCGACTTCCATAGCCAAACCTTCGCAGCTTTTGCTCTGACAGTCGCAAGCGATCTCACCAGCGGCCGGATGCGCAACATCTGCAAATGCCGCCTTGATCTTTTCTCTAACTCGATTCAGGGCGGGCGTGCTCAAATTCTCAGACACCGCCTGGAACAAGTCTTAGACCAGATTCAACTCTTTCATCATCGCCACATCTTCCGGTTTAGCCTTTGCCACCTGACCAGTCAAATGATCAGCGAGAGGGCAGACAATGTTGAAATTGCGACCGGGATACTTGTGGTGAAGGTAGTGATAACGAGCCAGGGTTTTATAGAGCGGATTGTTCGAGAGCCACGGCTTGGTCGGAACATGCATCTCTTCGTGAATAAGATTCCAACAGAGGTGATGCAAGATGATCATGCCCAGAAGGATGGAGCCGCCAAGCCGGTTGAACAACATCAATGTCAACCAGACAGGAGCGAAGACAACCAGGTTGAGCATTATCTCCAGGTGAAGATTGTGAAAACGCCCATGCTCATCGGGCTCGTGATTGAATTTCTTGTAGTAGACGCCGTGGTGAAGAACAGCGTGCGACTCATAGATCCACATCTGCTTCGGCATGAATCGCTGCGGCAATTCTTTTCGATGCATGAACCATCTGTGAATGGAATGCTCACCAAAAGAGATGATCACGTAGCTTATACAAATCCAGGCTAGAATCTCAAACCACATAGGGCTTCCATGCAATGTCGCGCGCAGAGGCCGCAACGTCTTGGTAACTGGGCGATCATATCTTGCACTTGTGCAATCTGTCTACATACTGATCGGGGCAAGTCCAACCAGATCACGGCTGGAAGCAGCACAGCACAGCGATTCAAAGTTTGCTCATCTTCCGTTGCAAAGCTGACTGTTCTCTTTACTTGATAGGAACAGGCACTTTCCTGCCATTGTGAGTACCCCTGAGTAACCGGGTTGCCAGTTGCAACTGCTTGTCAGAATTGCTGGCAGCGACTTTGATGGCAGGCTTGATTCCGACACCATGGATAGTGGCACCAGAAGGCAGCTTATAAGCCGCGGAAGTGATCTTGACACTGGTTTGATCGTCAAACTCCCAGACCCGCTGAATCACGCCTTTACCATAAGTTTTTGTGCCGATTATTTTCGCCCCGGCGCTATCACGCAAAGCTCCAGCCAACATCTCGGCTGCAGATTTTGTCTTTCCGTCCACTAAAACGAGCAGCGGTCTTGCTCTGGAGAGGTTCTGCTCACGACTGCGAATTTTTGTGGAACGCCCTTTCTTATCAAATAATTTTGTCTTGCCGACGCTGAGCCGCTCCTTAATAACGTTCTTGCCGTCGATGCCAGTCATAGAGGCGAACTTTCCCGTTCTCACAAACATGGAAAAGATACTGAATGCATCCTCGACAGAGCCGCCCTTGTTATCGCGCAAATCCATGACAATGGCACGGGCGCCATGCAATTGCTGCATGCCGTTGCGCATCTCTCCGACGCAGTTCTTAGAACAAAATGTCTTGAGACGAATGTAGCCCACATTCTTGCTCACGAATTTGTAATTGACGACGTTGGTTTCCAGGTCTTCCTGCTGGCGTTCGCTTGTGGCGGAAACGTCACGATAGTAGGTGTAAGGGTCGTTGAGCGATGCAAGCATGGCATCACAGGCTGCTCGCATCGCCTCAGACGAAGTTAATTGCTCGTCGAATCTATGCCGCCAGCGGCCCCAGTTGTGCAGACGATTACGATAGAGGAAGTGTCGTTGCACAAGCTGCCAGATCTGGTCGTAATGACGAATATACTTCGACTGCTGAACGTAATCGACGGCACCTGAATCGATCACAAAGGCGCCCGAGCGAGGTATCAAAACAACCGGCATGAAACCACCGAGACCGGCAGCAGCAGCGGAGATGGAGGGGGAGGCAAGCAGGAGCGATGAGAGCAGGAGAGAGAAAAACTTGTTTCTTTTTTTCATGCCTGGCCTGCGCAAAAGAACAGCGGTCTTGTTTCATATATGCCCAGCGCCTGATAATTTCAGACATAAAATCTGAACAAAAACTGCATGGACACTTGTTCTCGTAAAGGAAAAGCCCTTTTACACTATAATTTATAGTAATAAACGACAAAAAGCAAAGCGCCGAAGCGCCACCATTTCTGGTGGCACCCCGGCGTCATGCTTTGTTGTAGTAGTTCCCCGACTACGAAGCGATCAGCGCCATTCCAGCCTGGAGGACAGGCAAGAAGGAACGGAACAGATGCGTCTCGCAGCTGGGCACGACGTGGACGACACCGTCGACAGCTGGCGTGAACCAGGTGCGCCTGAGATGCACGAGCCAGACCTGGTCTTTCTTGTGACCGGCCGGGTTCTCGGCGCTCTCGAGCGAGAAGTCGACGGGAATGCGACGCCCATTGCTCTCCAGATGACCGTCGATACCACGGCGGTCTTCGTCGGAGCCGGGAGTGGTGGGCGTGAATGTCCAACCACAGCCACGGGATTCGAGATGAGTGACGACGCAAGCGGCAGCAGCGAGCTGACACTTGATGCCGTCGAGGTCTTTGAGATGAGCCGGCACTTCCTGCATCCACGCCAGGTAAAGTGCCGACCTCTTAGCAGTCATGTTCACGGTAATTCTCCCTTGTTCGCCCCTTTCGGCGAATGTCTAGTTAGAGATGAGAAAAACGAGAGAGTGCGACAAGAAAGCGGAGCCCCCGAAGGAGCCCCGCTTTCCGTCTGCACTGCAGGCTGAGAACAAGCGCCGTCAGAACACCTCAGTGTTCATGACCACGCTTGCCTGCCGCCCGTCAGGACGTGGCGTAGGCGTACGCCAGGTTCTCGTGCGTCACCGACGGGTCGGGCATGACGTCCCTGCGCTGCGAGCCGTCGTCGAAACGGTTCGTGTCCCAGCAGCCGAGCTGGCGGCCGGTACGGGCGAGGGCACTGGAGATGACGCCGAAGACGTTGCTCGATGCGGGCTGGGTCGCGCGACCCGTGCCCTGTTCCAGTTGCGTTTTCATTTGAATTCACCTTTCCGCTTTTCGCGAATTGAGAGTTGAAGACAGAACCGGTGCGCGCTTCGAGATGAGGCGCGCACCGGACGTGGTGCGGGTGACTAGCCGCAGTGGGCCGCGAGCAGCTTGCCGCCCGCGTACACCAGCGTGATGCCGTCCTCGCGGACGACGCCGTCGCGCACCGGCTTGACGCCCGTGCACGCGCAGATGTTGGTCGAGCCGCGCTCCTCCTCGAGGTCGCCCTCGACGTCGAGCAGCGCGAACGCGAACGCCTGGTCCGCCGAGCGGCGACGGGCGTTGACGCCGGTCGACTTGTCGTCGAAGCGGTGCTGACGCCAGGCCGTCTCGCCGCCGAAGCGAGCGCTGTTGCGGTTGGTCCGGTCACCCTTCACGAATTCCGCCATACTTGATTCTCCTGATTGGTTACGATGGGCGTTTTTCGACGCCCGGTCCGATGAAGCCTCAAGCTCGAACGCCGGCGAGTTGACCCCGCCTTGGTTCGAGCCTGAGGTAGTAACGGTCCGTTTCCGGACCTGTGCACGAAGCCCTTGCCGTCAGGCGCAGGCGCGCTCGTCAGCCGCCACCCGGGAGTTGCCCTCGAGGTCGAGGATGGTTCCCAGGAACGTGGTGGCATACGAGCCCGAACGCAGGCTGAAGGTCACGAACCACTGCTCATCCTCGTAGCGACCCTTGAGATCCTTGACGGGAATGAACAGCTGACGCCACGGTCCGCCGCCGTCACCGCGAGCGCTGAGGAAGAGCTCCCTGACGTCGCGGTCGATGCGGCTGGGGATCGCCTCCGGCAGGAACCTGCGGTAGAAGCGATTGGCCACCGGGTCGTCGATGTAGAGCGGGATGGACCGCCCCTTCGGCGTGAACTGCCCCGAGATGACCCGGGACAGCATCTGGTTGAAGTAGAAGGACTGGTACGCGCCCACCCAGAGGGAGAACTCGTCCTTCATCTGCGCCATGACCGCGCGGAAGCCGTCACGGTAGCCGACCGTGAGGATCTTCTCGACGATGTCGCACTCGATGGTCATGTTGCACTTCTTGCGCAGCGGCTCGAGACGGGAGCGCATCGAGTCGAACTCCATGTACTGCTGCTCGATGCTCTCTCCCTTCTCAGCGGCCTGCCGCTCCGCCTCGTTCCACAGCTCCAGCAGTTCGCCGCGCACCTGGGTGGCGAGCGGACCCTCGTTGGGAGACGTGTCGGTGAGGAAGAGCTTGATGGCGGGACCCGGACCTTGCTCGATCAACGTCTTGCCAACCGACAGGGTGTTCTGCCGGAGACCAAGCCGCTGATGCCCGTACGCGTTCGGGAAGCCGTAGTCATTCGCGTGGAGGTGCGCCAGCATGGGAGCCAGGTAGCCCTCGATCTGAGCCGCCGACATCCCCGGCAGAAGCACACGCAGGGTGAACTTGTTGCCGGAGAGGTCGCCCTTGCGCATCTTCTTGCCGCCGGGGAGCGGGTCCTTGATGAAGTAGTCGGCGCGTCCGTCGACGAGCTCGTGCGGCCGGCAGTTGGCCATGAGCTCGCTGTAGGAGACGCCCTCGATGTGGAACCGCTGAGCGGTCTTACCCCAGCGATCCTTCAGACCTCCGTAGGTGATCTGCTTGGGGTCGATGCCGAGCCGATTGGCGAGGTCGGCGCGGACGTGGAACGTGGTCATCTGCAGCTTCACGACCGTGACCGACCACGACCTGCCCGTCTTGGGGAAGTCGGTGTGCGGGGGCAGGTCGCTTGCCGTCGAGACCGTGCAGAGAAGGTTGAGCTTGGCCTGCTCCTCCTCCACCTGAAAGTCGGTCGGCTTGGCCTTGATCTGCGCACGGGGCGCAGTCGCGGCACAGACGTGTCCGAAGAAATCCGAGATGTTCTGCGGCAGGAAGTTCGCCGCAGTGAACGGGATTGACTTAGACATGGTGTTGTCCACCCTTCTGTAGAAGGCGCGGTCGCAACCGAGGCGGATTCCCCGGCTGCGCACGGCCTGTTAAGTGCGGTGCTTTCTGCAGCCCGGTCGTACGACCTGGCCGCTTGAGAAACCGAGACCTGGTCAGTTGCCGTTAGGCTGCGACCAACTGACGCAAATCGTGCAGGTAGACAGCTCCCGGGATGTCCCGGATGTCCGCCGGAGAGAATTCCCCCGGACGGTCAATGAGAGCCGGACGCATGCCGACGCGGGCAGCGCCACGAACGTCTGCCTCGACGTTGTCGCCAACGAAGAAGCAGTTCTCAGGGTCGACTCCGAAGCGGCGAGCCGCCTCGAGGAAGATCTGAGGTTCCGGCTTGCGGAAGCCAACTTCGTAGCTGCCGATGATGTGCTCGAAGAAACTACCGAGCGTCACACCGTTGAAGTTGATCCTCTCGAAGATGTGCTCGAACGGGAACGCCCAAGCATTGGAGACCACGCCGAGTCGATACCCCTTGGCGCGCAGCGCTGTCAGGGTTTCGAACACGTCGCCGAAAACGGCGGTGCACATCGACTCGCCCCGGAGTACCTTGTGGAACTCGGTGAGGCTGTCGGGGCGCACGATGCCGTTGAACTTGTAAGCCGCGTGCTCGAGAAACGCGCTCGGATCGGTGATGTTCGTCGTCAGGCAGTGCTCGAGGAACTGGTCATCGGTGACCACCTCGACACGACCACCATCACGGCGCGACACCTGATGCTCGATGATGCCCTGCAGGTTCCAGACCGGCTCCTTGCAGTGGCTGGTGACGAGCGTCTTCCAGAGGTCGAACAGAACGACCTTGGTCGACGGATCCAGAACAGGCTCCTGTGCGTTGTGAATGGACAGTGACATAGGATGCTCCTTTTAGAGCGCCCTCTCCACCGGCGAGCTGCTATGGAGAACTGGTCTCCAGGCGGCACGCCGGCAGGTTAGGTGCGATTAATTGCCTGCACCAGGGGCGGTGTCAGGCACGTAGAAACGAATCGCTACTGGGGAAACCCGAGAGAGCGACTAATCCCTACTCCGTTAAACGATCCACGTCAGCTCGGCGCGGATGGAACGCGAACCACCGCCCTTGACGAAGCTGATGGTGCGAAGCGAAGCGCCGTCGAAGTGGCCCGCGACGGTGCTGAAGCCGGCGGCAACGAGCTTCTGAGCCGCGAGTGCGATGCAGGCCGGAGCCCGCTTGGCCTCGACGGAGTTGAGCACGTTGCCGTCGTCGGAACCCTGACCCTTGACCGCGAGCACATCGTCGACGTTGCCGCCGTAGGTGATGCGCAGGCTCTCGAGACAGGTGGCGCCGGTGAGGGCGACGCTGTTGATGTCGAGCACCGACGCGTCGACGTCGTTGAGAGCCAGCTGCGAGCCGACCTCGGCGACATCGCGACCGTCGAGCTGGTTGCCGACCGCGGTCAGACGCATGGTGACGTCGCTGAGGCGCTCGGACGAAATCAGGCTGGCGACCAGGTCACGGATGCCCTGCGGCTGCTTGAGGATGCGCTCCTTGCAGTTGTCGGGCAGCGGCTGGCTGAAGCCGTTGAAGATGTTCTCGACGCGACCGTCGCTGAGGAGGCCGGAACGAAGGCTGTCGCCGTCACAGATGTCGCCGCCGACCTTGCCAGTCAGAAGACCGACCGGGCAGATGGCGAACGAGCCCGGGACGCGGGTGATAGTCGTTGTTGTCATATTCACTCTTTTCTGGGACTTCCGTCCCCAGGGTTGAGAGAGTCGGTGTCAGCCGAATCTCCGAATTGGCACTGCCTGAGTCATTGCGCGAGCTCGAGCAGCACCGGGTCCAATAAGACGACAAGTTCCGGCAACTACAACCATCCCGATTGCAGATGCACGAATTCCAACACACAGCTCAGAGCAAGCAGGTAAAGAGCCTATGCGGTACAGAGAGATCGAACTGGGTGCTTGTTTGTGCTGCTCTGGGTGTGTGGGGGAATTGAAACTTGATATCACCCTAGGTATTTTTCAGCTTGACAAGCAACTTAAAGTTAAGCATTTATGTCTTTGAGTAATGAACTCAGATCAAGAGCCTCTCATGAGCTCTGAATCAGCCTATTTATCAATATTAGCGCCAAATTGCCGGTGCGCCTCGCGCAGCTCTTGATAACCAGTTTTTTTGCGAATGCTGGTAGGTTCCCGAGATTTTTAATGCCAAACTCAGGTGGCGCGGCTTGCGTCAACAGATGTTCCCCGTTTAATCTTTCACCAGAAACAGATGAGAGAGCTCTCACTAGAGGACGGCAAATATGGTTAGCCGGCTCTCACAATCATGAAGCAAACGACATTTGTGACGGTTCGCGCTAACTCACGCGAGGACTGTTACTGCCAGTAGCTTTTTTCTGCTTGCCTGACAACTTATCTCGCGCAGCTATTACGTCTTTATCTCGAAATCTGGCTCGCGCGACCAACTGTCATAGCCATAGATCTAAACCAGCAAAGAGTTTTAGAAGATCACCTATTGCTTTGATCATGAATATTTATCTACGGTGGATATATCAACTTCTCTCCAAACCCAAAAAGGAAACACTCACCCACTCTAGTCCGCAGCACTTCATAGTCTCGAACGAGTTTGGGTTCCTTTAGGGCGCCGAGTAGTTGACTGTTTAGCTTCCCGTAGCGCCAGTTCTTGCCTCTCCATAATCGCCATCCTGAGACTGCACCATGTTTCAGCGGCGACCACGTGGAGAAGCTCTGGTGATGCGGGATTTCGTTACTTTCACAGGTCAAGTGTTCAGACACCCCGGTTCTGAATATCCCCTGTGAAACACCGTTTGTTATCCAGAACAGCCACACGCATTCAGCGGGTGGATTTCTCAACCCGATGCGCCTTCGACCGGGGTCGATTGCGCACGAAAGGAAGTTTGCCATGAAGAAGCACAATCCCACCGAGGCTCTCGTCAGCCGCCTGATCGGCGACACGCACCAGGCCGACGACAAGCCCATCATCGCGACGCCCCGCCCCGCCTACCTGGCCGGTGTGCGCGACATCGCAACCGACAGCGACACCCACGTCGAGGTCGACTTCAACGAGGCCGGCGAGGTGCGCAGCATCGTCGGCGCCGGTCTCTTCGCGGACACCTTCAGCGGCGACGCTGTCGACTACGCGACCAAGTTCATCAACTCGCCGGCGGTCAAGAAGACCTTCGGTCTGCGCTACGCCACGCTCGTCGCCGGCGACACGCAGGAGTACGAGGCGTTCACGCGCGTCGAGTTCAAGCAGGTGGCCAACGTCAGGGGCTTCGCTTCGGCGATTCCCGTGCGCGGCGGCTTCGTGCACGTGTTCATCGACAAGCAGGGCGACATCATCCAGGTCAACTCCACCGTTCGTCACGGCCGCAAGCCGGCGTCGATCGGCAAGGTGATCACCCAGGAGAAGGCGATCGAGCTGGCCATCGCCAAGCTCGGCATCCCGTCTGCGACCGCGGTCAAGTGCACGTTCGTGCTCTCGAGCCACGAGAACAAGATGGACCCCATCTACGAGGTGACGCTCGCGGCCGACGAGCCGAAGCGCCTGATGATGTTCCTCGTCAAGGCCAAGGACGGCGAGGTCGTCTACGCCGAGAACAAGCTGCACTTCAGCCAGCGCCGTCAGGCTGGCGTCGGCGACCCGACGCTCTTGGCCGGCATCGCCGCCAACACGTTTCTTCGCATCCCGACCTACGACCCCAAGCAGCCGATCACGCAGCAGGTCAGCAAGGCGGTCATCGAGGGCACGGAGCTGAAGAACCCCAAGCTGCTCGCCAACGACCGGTACACCATGCTGGTCAAGGAGAACGGCAAGTGGCAGACGGTCAAGGCCAACGCCAAGGGCACCTTCGAGTTCGACCCGCTGTCGAAGGACAAGGTCGAGGTGTCCAAGTTCTCGGCGGTGGTGGCGTTCCTGTGGCTCAACACCCAGGACGCGACGCTCGAGTCGTGGGGCGCCGTCAAGGTGCCGCGCGCCATCCCGGTCTACATCGACGACGAGTCGGTGACCGACAATGCCTACTTCGACCCCAACGCGTGGGAGATCCACGACGGCGTCGGCTCGGGCATCGAGAACGGCGGTCTGGTCAAGCACATCTCGTGGGACCCGGGTGTCAACCTGCACGAGAACACGCACAAGCGCAACGCCGCCGAGGCTCCCGGCAAGGACCTCCCCGGCGAGCAGGGCATGGCGGCAGGCGAGGCCACGTCTGACGTCTACGGCGACCTGCTCTTCGACCTCTGGATGCGCTTCAAGGGTGGTGCCATCCTCGGCCACACCCTGACGCTGCAGGACATCATCGACAGCACCGGCGTGATCGGCCAGTACTGCATGGCGCCGAGCGGCATCCGCAACCAGGACAACAAGGCGCAGTACCCGCGCGACATCGAGCACGAGGAGCACACCGACGGTCTGATCATCGGCGGTGCCTACTTCGACCTGATGCGCGCCATGGCGACCCTGCCCGGCACGACCGTCGAGGACGTGCTGCGCAACAACGGCAAGATCTACCTGAACGGCACCCGGCTCCTGCCGGCGCACAAGGTCCTCTTCACGGACTACCTGCGCGCCTTCCTCACGGTGGACAAGACGATGTTCGGCGGCGTCTACAAGGACATGATCGTCAAGGCCTTCGGCGACCATGGCATCAAGCTCGGCACGGTGGTCCCGGCCAAGCGCAAGACGGGCGGCAAGAAGACGGGCGGCAAGAAGCCGAACCGTCGCAAGGTCGCCTGACGAGCACGGGAGCTTGACCGGCTAGCCGGTCGGGCTCTTGCGCTCAACCACCCGGGCAAGGGTCGGCACTGCCATCAAAAGCGGTGCCGACCCGCGCCTATCACGTAACACCCTTACCTGCGGAGGATCTGCAGCCAACCAGCGCGAGCACTGCTCAGCGCGCAATGAGGAGAGTAGGAATTGAGCCATGAAAACGCTAAAAGAGACCCGCCGCTTCGCCATCAAGGCACACGGCGCGCAACCGTATGGCCCGTTCCCCTACTCGTATCACTTGCGAGCAGCAGAGAACGTGGCCCTGCGCTTCGGCTTCAGAAGCCATATCGTCCGCAAAGCCATCTGGCTGCATGACGTCATCGAAGACTGCAAGCTCTCGGTATCACACCTGGTGCTGGCAGGACTCGACCCGCGCTCTGTGCAGATGGCCTGGGCGGTCTCGGACGGCGAGGGTAAGACGCGCAAGGAGAGAAAGGCTTCGACGTACGAGAAGATTCGCAGCACACCGGGCGCCAAGCTCGTCAAGCTGTGCGATCGCATCGCCAACGTCGAGTTCTCATCCTCCGGGCTCGGCGACCCGCGCAAGTTCGAGATGTACAAGAACGAATATGCCGAATTCCAACGGCAGCTGAGGGACAAGACTGAACTGGAACTGGAGCCACTCTGGCTTCACCTGGACAGTCTACTTTGCCAGTGAGTTGGTCGTAAGAAAGCCAACCGCTGGAGACGGAGGACAAACGGTTTGAAAATCGTGATCTTTCGGCTACCATTCCGCGGACCAACAGATGAGTTTTTGCCGTTACGCGGAAATCCTGCCTACGAGGTCGAATGGGTTCGGCCTCAGGATTACGACGGCAAAGCACGCGTCATCATCCTGCCCGGTTCCGGCAGGACGATAGACGACCTGGCTGCCCTGCGCGAGTCTGGTGGCGCCGAAGCGATTCGGCGTCATCTGGCTCAGGGTGGTATCGTCGTCGGTGTTTGCGGCGGCT
Source organism: Candidatus Melainabacteria bacterium (assembly GCA_003963305.1). Classification (NCBI taxonomy): domain Bacteria; kingdom Bacillati; phylum Candidatus Melainabacteria; species Candidatus Melainabacteria bacterium. The sequence continues at coordinate 93,535 of RXJR01000010.1, forward strand.
ACCAGATACTCGGACAATGGCTCTACGACCCCAGGCTCAGCCAGGGTTCCGAAAAGCTGGTTGCCGGTCTGGGTTACCTGCCGCACAGCACCATCTTCGGTCCGACCAGGGTCGAAGACGACGCGAAGACGCCATGGCTTTCCAGCAAGACCACCGGTCAACTGCTGGTCGGGCGTGGCAAAGGCGGAACAGTTGTGGGCGAGGAACGACGCAGCGGTTACTCATTCGTGAGGCAATCCGATGCTTCGTACTTGCCACTAGTGGCGGTGCAGGAACGCCAACTCCACGAGGCGCTGCCTGACGAAGAAACCATCAGCGAAGTGCTCTGGCAACCAGGTCACGAGCAGATGGACGGACTCGTCTCGGCAGACCGCAAAGTGTGGGGCAGCTACTTGCACTTGATCTTCCACAACGCGGCCTTTCAGAGTTCCTTCTTCGAAGTGCTCTAGATAGACGTTTAACAGAGCGGTAAGCGAATCATCGCCTGCCGCATGCGAGCGCCACCTGACACAGTGGGCTCGCTTTTTTTACAACGGTTGTCAACCAGAAAGAGGCGAGCTATGAGTAAAGAAACCCCGAGTACCAGCGCGTCATCGCAAAGCGGTGGCGCGACAATCATCGACCCGTTCGACCCGGACAGCTTCAAGGAGCCTGCTATCATGGCAAGCGGTACCACCGCCCCAGCGCAGGAAAAACCGGAAGTGGAGCTGCTCGTTTTCGACATGGGTCACGTCTTTGTCGACTTTGACTGGAGTCAAGTCTGCCAGGGCTTCTGTGACCGCGCCGGCATGACACGCGAGCAATTCAAAGAAGTGCTCGCCTTCGTCGGCGCCCTCGGTTACGAAGACGGCAGGGTGATGACGGAAGGATTCGTCAAAGCGCTCAACGAGAAGCTGTCGCTGACGCTGAGCATCGCCGAGTTCGACGAGCTGTGGAACTTCGGTTTCCACGAGAACGTGGAGATGGCTGGCCTGCTCACCGAGCTGGGCAAGCGCTACCCGCTCTACCTGCTCTCCAACACCAACGAGTCGCACTACGGCTTCCTGTCGTCGAAGTTCAAGGTGGACCGCCACTTCAAAGAGCTCATCTTGTCGCACAAGGTGGGCTTCACGAAGCCGGACCCGCGCATCTACCAGGAAGTGCTGAAGCGCAGCGGCATCGCCGCGCACAAGTGCCTCTTCGTCGATGACCTGGAGCGCAATGTGGCAGCCGCAGCCGAGCTCGGCATGCACACGATTCGGTTCGTGGGCATCGACGACCTCAAGCAACGGCTGAGCGCGCTGGGCATCATCGCCTAGCACTGTTCGGCGCAAGCAGCAGTTCTGCATCAGGTCTCAAGACCAATCACGACACGACAGGCACCCTCGAAAGAAGGTGCTCTGTCATTACCCCCAAACCGGGACGCAAAGGACTTGCGCCCCGGCACTGCATTGGCTGTGAAGCCCGTGCATCGGAGCAACAATCAAGTATGAAGAAATACCTAGTAGCTACAGGCATCGTCCTCTTCCGCATCGAGGCCGAAACTCCGCAGCAAGCCATCGCCACGCTCAAGGCACGCATCGACGCGCGCCGACACGAGGTGTTCCAGAATGCCGAGATCGGCATGTCGCTGGTAACAGCGCTGGACGAACACCGTCTCAGCTTCATCGTCATGGATGAGGGTCGCACCTCGCTCCTGGGCGGTGAGCTCAACTGGTTCGAAGATGGCGTGCCCAGGAGCCGCTACGAAGAGGTCGTGACGCGCCGGCTGGTCAACACCATGCCTGCGCTGGTAAGCGAGCACCTGTACTACCAGACCGACCACACGACTGCCTGATAGTCGTGCAGACGCCGACGACCGCGCCACAACCGTGACGCGGTCACCACCGACAACGCGTAAAGGCAGGTTTGCCCAAGCAAGAAACGAAGGATTCGTACTATGACGATCATGCCCCTCAACACCCAGATTCTCGTCCTCGACACCGTCGCGGCACACAACGGACTGCTCGCGATTGTCGAGTCGAGCTTCAACTGGTTCGAAGGCGCAGTCGCCGGCTCGGAAGCCACCCAGAACATCGAGGACAAGCTGGCCGAGATGGACTCCGAGCTGAGCAAGCTCAGGGGTCTCAACGAGACCATGCGCAATGAATGGGGCACTTTCAAGCGCACCATCACCACCGCCTACGGCAACTTCGGTCGTGACGTGGTGACTCGCATCGGCTACGACGAACAATCGCACGTACGCGACCTGGCCCGCAGCACCGCCGCTGGTGCGCTGACGCGCATCCGCGACAACGCTCGCCTGCACCTGACGCGAACGCTGGAAGGCATTCGCGACTGAACAACAGCCTGCTGCGTTCTGCAAGGGCTGACCGACACGAGGGGCACGACTGCGGTTGTGCCTCTCAGTTGTTTCTCAACATCTAACCGGGAGACTTCTATGATCATCCAACCAGCAACTCGCAGCTTCGATGAAATCATCGACCAGCTGCAGACTGCATGCTCGCGCACCGCCGAGTCGGTGGGCATGATGCATGCGCGCGTGCAGAGAGCAGACCGCACCGAGTCGTCGGTCGGCACTGCCTACTGCGTCGACAAGCGCGGCTTCTTCGTCACCGCACTGCATGTGGTGGCGGGGCAGCTCGACTCGTTCATCTCGATGGACAGGCTCTACGAGACGCGCATCGTCGCCGTCGACCTGACCAACGACCTGGCTCTCATGCAGGTCGTCAGCGGACACGGGCTCTTCCAGCCGGTTGTCTTCGCAACCAGTGTCGGCGATGACGAAATCGTCGGCGGGCTCGGCTACCCGGAGCGCGGCATGTCGATCGAGCTGTGCTCGTATCTGGCACGCTATGCGGGTCCGATCGTGAACGGGGTTGGTCCCAACGGGCTCATCCTCGAGGGCGACATCCTCAAGCAAGCACTTTCCTTCGTCGGCGGCGAGGAGCACACGCAGGGTTACTCCGGCGGGCCTATCGTCAACGAACGCGGGGAAGTGGTGGCAAGCACGATGAAGGGCGATGACGACCTCGGTTTCATCATCGGTCCGTCGTTCACCACGGTTCGCGCGCTCATATCTGCACACGTGTAATCGACGGGAAAAGCCTTGACTTGACCACGGTCAATCAAAGCTCTTCCCACCATCGAGAACCCGAAAACCGCGCCCTGAGCCTTCGGGCTCTCGGTGCGTTTTTTGGCGCTCAGCATACTGTATAGTATAGTATTACTCAAGACGAGCACGCGAGACGCGTGCGTTCCATACTGAGCAGTACCGTACACCACGACACAGCATTCCATACTGAGCACAGCTACACCACGACACAGCATTCCATACTGAGCACAGCTACAGCATTCCATACTGAGCACAGCTACACCACGACACAGCATTCCATACTGAGCACAGCTACACCACGACACAGCAATGCACACAATCGGAGAGCCTGGAAACCGAGACGATTTCCAGGCTCATTACGGGCATTTTCAAATAGGCGCTGAGCCTTCTAAATTAATCCACGCGAACTATAGGCGGTGGCAACCAATCACCGTTGAGAACAGCAGTTTTCGGTGCATACAAGCGCATGGTCAAACTGATCTCACCAGATGCAGGTGATGGTAGCCAGTTTGATTCTTTATCCGGACCGGGCGATTCGTGTTGAACATACAAATCAATCGAGCCGTCAGCGTTTTTCTTAAGAGGCATCCAGGAACTTACCGCAAATCGATTCAGTACGTTTGCGACCTGGAAACCTTCTTTGTCGTACATTGTCACCGACCAGAATGCATCCACTGGTGGCACATGCTCTTTATCAAAGTGCAAGGTGTATTTCTTGTCACCGGTGATTACCTGGCCTTTGCTGTCGAGCACGCTAATCGGATAGATAGCGTCTTCCGGCTGATTCGCACCCAATCCAGCTAAGGCTACGATAGCGCGCTTGAAGTAGGAATCACCGTAGACACCCATCGTGTCTACACCGATTGACCAGCAGCCCTTAACCTGACCTATGGATGCAGTTTTTGCCTGCATCTGTTTAAGAGCCTCTTCAGTTCCACGTTTGAATTCAGCCGCAGTAGCAGCATCGAACTGTTTCAGATCAAATGGCTTACCAGGTGCAAAGCCGATCCGTTTCAGTCTGGTCAGCATGGACCAGTCAGTGCTGTGCGGCGGATTCAGTTTCATCAATTCGGCACCATATGCAAAAAACTTTTCAGGCGGCATTTGCGCAACATAACGAAGCGGCTCGGTCTTAGGGTCGATCTCCGGATCGGCTTTAGCCTCTAGCGGCTGGGCAGTTTTACCGACCTGCGAAAGCGGTGTGACTGTGAAACCGTCTTGCACCTTGTGCACTGCCTCGTAATCAGCCGGTCCGTTGGTTTGCGTACGGCCGATGATCCAGAAGTGCGGAGTTGGACTCTCAATTTTCTCGGCATCGGCAGGAAGATTTCCTGACCAGCCGGCGCTCACCACAGCGAATTTTTTCGCACCAGTGCCGCTGGTTCTCCAGCCTGGAACAGCAAAAACATCTGACCACATATCAAGCATAGGCAACAGATAATAGCGACCACCAGTGTCGGGAACGCTTACAATCACTGGTTCTTTGGTTACATCTACCCAGGCGATACTGTACAGCGTATCGAAGTTGGGTCTGACGACTGTCCTCATCTCGGCAGGCGGATATGCACGAATGTGTTGAAATGAGTTGGTTGGTCCGAAACCAGGCACTTTTCCGGCTGGAATGCTGGTCATCTGGCGACGAGTAACGTCCATCAACACGAGTGGATACAGATAACAATAGCCTTGCAATGCGATGTCATGTACTTCCGCCTGCGTAACAGGCTTCGTTTCTGCAGCTGTAACCATAGGTGTTTCTCCAAAGAAGTAATAAAGCGCACAGAGGATAACAATAAATAATTTGGCCATTTGGTCTCCAAGAAGCGAATCTGTGCCTGATGCTCATCAGTTCTGAGTATTATAGACAGCTATTGTCGCCCGCTAGTTATCTTTCATTTGCGCAAACACCTCGACAACTGACAGTCGGGCATTGCATCTGGATCATTACAAGACACCGACAGACTGCCGCTTTCAGTACTGAAAAGCTTCATAAGTCCCCGCTTCGAGATCTCTTTTCACGGAATCTTTATTGTTGAATGAAAAAGTTTATCGCTCATAACCGTTCAAAAAACCTGATTCTTTCACTTTTCTTTCTGCAACTTGTTTGTCCGCCGGCCTTAGCCGAAGCCGTGACAAGCAGCCCGGCGGCGCCTGTTCAAGCAGATTTTAGAAGCCAGTATTCAGCGATCACCAAACGTATCTTGATGGAGTCAATCGCGCTGGAGCGCCTCAGTCTGGAATATCGAAGAAAGAGTGTGCATCGTTCGCAGTTTAACAAGTTTGTCTTCTTCGGAACACAAGAAGCTGGCGCAGCTACCGGTTTAGCCTTTGAAGCAACCGCTGTGCAACAGTTTGGCAGAGCACGAAGACGAGTGCGTGACTTTGAACCGGACACTCTGGGCAACGGACTTAGAGCGGTTGAAATCGGCTCGATCGTTGCAGGATCAGGCTCTGGATACATGCTCTCAGCCAATCTCGCTAAATACATCCAGGCGCGCAAACAAGGAAAAGACACCGCGTCGACCAACAGAGCCGTCACTGCACATCTAAAAGAAGTCGACAAGCTACTGGCAGAAAGAAAACAACTGGTCGAAGCAAATAGCGGCGATCCCATTTACAACCGAGCCGTGATTGAAGGAAAAGTGCTTGAGGGTCTGCGTGGATGCTTTGTCGATGAGTACAGCCAGTTCAGCGCTAACACTACAAGTTCTGCGGCGACGGAAAACCTCTTTTTCCTGCTTAACGCATCCTACAATATCCTCGGCGCTGTAGCAGCCGAAGTCGGCTATAAGTCACTGACCCAGCCACGCTTGAACGGTACCTCCAACATCCTGTTCACCATCAGCGGTGCCATGGCTGCAGCGACTCCGCTCTTGTGTGCAGCCGAGTTGAAACTCTATCGCAAGCATTTGCTGGCGGCACAGCAACGCAAATTCGGGGTTTCGCAAAAGCAAATCGAAGAATTACCGGCGCTGCGCAAACAACTGGAAGACCTGTCTGCTGCCACGCAAGAGACGCCTTCGACGAATTCCACGCAACGACTGGCTATCTACAGTCAAGCGGGTGATCTGTTCGAGAAGCAATTAAACAGTGAAGTAAAAACGATGCAGCAACTAAATAAGGTGGCACTGCAAAACTCGATCGCCGGTCCTGCGATTGGTTCGCTGCTGATGACGCAAGGCATTTTAGGCACCAGAGGCTATTATCACTACTTTCCCTGGCGTGTGCGTAAGCAATTCGACCTGAACTACAAGGGAGCAATTTGCGGTACAGTCGGAACCAGTATGGCTGTACTCGGCAACGCATCCTGGCTGGTGGCCAGCATGGTGTACGAGCACCATCTGAAGAAGCATAAACGTATGCCAGAACAGTTAATCGATCAGCGACTGGAACACCTGAAAGAAGTCGAGAATTATGTTTCAACTCTATAACGGAGGCATCAGATGCGAGTAAATGCTCGAATTGTCAGATCTTTGAACCATGCAGCGTTATCTCGCGGTAGCGCTTCATCTTTTGCCACACCGTCATATTTTGTTGGCTCGATATTTTCTGCTCTTGTTGGCGCCGCATTTTTCGCCGCAACGCCGTGTTTTGCCGTCAACACCGATATGGCCCTTCTGCAAGAATCGAAGCCACTTGTAACAAGGGCGGGCGCCTGGCACAGCTGGGGCGATAATCTTCATTTGAAGACTGGTCAGGACAGACTACCACTTGTTTTTGAAGTTGAGAATGGAGCGGAAGGAAGACCGAAAGCATCCGACCTGCAGATCACGCTCAACCGCAGTCCTCTGGCTGACTTCAGCCACTTCAAAGGCAATGCGAATTTCACAATCGATATGTCCGGCAAATTACATACGGGAAACAACTCACTGCAGGTGAGAGGATTTGGTCCATCAGGTGCGTGGCTCAAATGGCGGCTTTTCATCAAAAGACCAATCATCACCTCGGTAACACCACAGACTCTCAGTGCCGTGGACCGGCTCACCATACGAGGGCAAAATTTCTGCGAGCACAAGGACCGCATCAAAGTAACGATTGGAGGCAAGCCCGTCAGGCTCATTAGCAGCAACGCCAACGAAATCGTTTGCAAACCACCTGAGCGCGTTGACCCAGGCAATCAGAAGCTCACTGTTTCCGTACATTCTGTGGAAAGTACTCCATTTGACGTTTCGGTTAAAGCCGCTCCTCGAATTACATTCATCGACACACTCTCAACACCGCCCCTGCACGATGTTACGGTGCGCGGCGATGGCTTTTCCCCTGTCATCTCAGAGAACACTGTCATGGTAGGAAGCCGCTCGGCGCGGATCGTATCAGCCACCAGATCTAGTATTACATTCACGATTCCGGACATGCACTTTCCGGACTGGCATGTGCCAATTAGAGTAATAACAAATGGAATGACATCGAAAGAAAGAATATTCATCCATCTCGACATGCGACTGATACCAAACGAAGGACATCCGATTCCCTAAAACGCTCATGCAGTGAGGCAGAGCGGCGGGCTCAAAGCAACACTCTAATGCTCAGAATTCATCTATACTATATTGATTAATAGTAGCAGTCCTCAAAAAAGACACTCAGAGAAGAGCCGGGGTGGGCACCTGATACGGTGCCCACCCCTCAGCTCTAACTACCCGCGCCGACCCGCTCCTGACGGGGCTTACGCAGGCGAGGCACACGCAGCCCACCGAGCGCTCCCGCCAACGAGCGAGCGCGACCGAAATCGGGCAACGTGATGGTGCGACGTCCTCGCTCAGCCTCGGCCTTGATCTCGACCTCGACGGCAGGAGTTACATCTGCAACGGCGCAGACATGCTCCTCCACCTCGACCACAGCAGGCTTGACCAGAGGCACAGTGTCGCCGCCGGCAATGATCTGAGCGAACTCCGGGCCGAGAATCGTCTCCTTCTCGAGCAAGACCTCGACCAGGCGGTCGAAGTTGGCACGGTTGCCGACGATGATGTCGCGTGCGAGAGTCTCGCACTGCTTCAGCACTGCCTGCACCTCGACCTCGATGAGGCGCTTCTCCTCCGGCGAACGCTCGACTCCTTCGATCGTCGTCAGCGGTCCCAGCCGTGACATGCCGTACTCAGCCACATACAGGTACGCCAGACGGCGAGCCTGCTGGAAGTCGCTCGAGGCACCAGTGTCGGTGAAACCGAGCACGATATCCTGAGCGGCCCGACCTCCCAGCGCCATGGCGATGCGCACCAGGATGTCCTTGTCGGTCATCATGAACTGGTCGTCGTTGAGGGTCTGCACGTGACCACCGCTGTCACCGCGAGGCATGATGGTGATGCGAGCGATCGGCTCGCCCTCAGAGGCGACGTGATACACGACAGCGTGTCCGCCCTCGTGCACCGCCACGTTCAGCTTCTCCTTCGCACCCATCAGACGCGACTTGCGCGGGGCTCCGATGAGCACCCGAGTAATGGCGTCGTCGATGTGCAAAGCCGTGATCGCAGGTGCGTTGTCGCGCGCCTGCAAAAGCGACGCCTCATTGGCCAGGTTGGCGATAGAGGCGCCCGAGAAGCCGGCTGTGTTGTGAGCGAAGTGGTCCAGGTCAACGTCGTCGGCCAGAACCTTGCCCTTGAAGTGGTACTGCAGAAGCGGCAGGCGGTCTGCATAGTCAGGCTTGTAGAACGTCGCCTGACGGTCGAAACGTCCCGGGCGAAGCAGCGCCTCGTCCAGAATGTCCGGGCGGTTGGTGGCCGCCAGAACGATCACCTCAGTGTCGCCACCGAAGCCGTCCATCTCGACCAGCAGCTGGTTGAGCGTCTGCTCGCGCTCCGAGTCGGAGTTCTCGGCGCGCATGGAACGCTTCTTGCCGATCGCGTCGATCTCATCGATGAAGATGATAGACGGCGCGTTCAGCTTCGCCTGCTCGAACAACTCACGCACACGAGCCGCACCCACGCCGACGAACATCTCGACGAAGTCCGAACCCGAGATCGTGAAGAAGGGCACCTCAGCTTCACCCGCAACCGCACGAGCGAGCAGAGTCTTACCCTCACCAGGAGGACCGACGAAAAGCGTGCCCTTGGGCATCCTGGTACCACGCGCCTTGAAGGCGACCGGGTCGCGCAAGTAGGCGACGATGTCGGCCACGTCTTCCTTGGCGATCTGCTGACCGATGACGTCGGCGAGCTTGATCGAGTTCTCGTCGGCGGCAAAGCGCTTGGCCGGCGAGCTCGAGATCTGCTGCTTGATCTCCTTGTCGACAGCGGCGAGGAGATACGCCTGCGTCACCGTCACGTCATCCTCATGCCCCTCATCAGCGAGCATGAGCGCCGCCTCGTTGCAGATGTTCTCGATGGAAGCGCCGGGCAGACCGACCGCCTTCTTCGCGATTGCCTCGAGGTCGACATCGGCTGCCAGAGTGAGCTTGCCTGCATAGTGCTGGAACAGCTTGATCACGTCAGGCAGCTTGGGCACGGTCAGCTTCACCTTGCGGGTGAAACGCCCTGCCCGGAGGAGCGCCGGGTCGAGAGCCTCGCCCCGATTGGTCGCCGCCAGAACGATGATCGGGTGCGGATGCGCGTTGGTCTTGAAACCGTCCATCTCGGCCAGCAGAGCCGTCAGGGTGCGCACCTGCTCATCATTGCTGCCACCACCTTCGCCGGCACCACGCGAACGCTTGGCACCGATGGCGTCGATCTCGTCGATGAAGATGATGCACGGAGCGTTGAAAGCTCGCGCCTGAGCGAACAGGGCACGAACGCGCTGCGAGCCGACACCGACGTAAGTCTCCATGAAGTCAGAGCCGTTCATGGAGAGGAACTGCACCCCCGCCTCACCGGCGGTGGCACGCGCGAGCAGTGTCTTGCCCAGACCGCCGGGACCGGTGAGGAGCACACCGCGGGGGATGCGCGCACCGATCTTGTTGATGCGGCTGGGGTTCTTCAAGTAGCGAACCACGCCCATGAGCGCCTTCTTGGCGTCATCCTGACCGATCACATCCTTGAAGCGAATCGTCTCGACCAGAGGCGCGTCGCTGTTCCTGGATGCAGAGCGAGAGAACATGCCAGTCGGTGCACTCGGCTGCGCTGTAGAACCAGCACTCTGTCCAGGCTGTTGCGCAGCCAGAGTGGTAGCACGACGACGCAAAGCGTAGACTGCAAGAGCGAGCAACAGCATGATCACAAGCACCAGAGCCACAGTTCCGACAACAGAGTTGTCACCACTGTTTGCCTGAGGGGCGGCAGTGCTTGCGAACGGAACGTCATGCTTGATCGCCAGCGCCCGGATGTTATCGAGGTCGAAGGCGTCGGATGCGTAGACCGTGTAGGTCGTCTTGTTGTTGAACGTCACCGTGACGACGTTGGTGCCGTTCTGGAACTGCAGCGACTTGACCGTTTCGGGCTTGTCCTGCAGCACCTTGTAGAGGTCGGACTCAGGCTTGATGTTGGAAGCAGCGCCATTGCAGCTGTAACGGGCTCCAACGCAGTCAGCGATGGTGCTGGTGGTGCTGTCGGTGCTGTCGGCTGAAGCGGCAGCGTTGGCGTGCGTCGAGTCGCCACCAGAGACGGTGCCAGGGTTGTTCGCCACCGACGAAGATGTGGTGGAAGAAGTAGCACGTCCAGGAGTCACGGGCGCGCTGGAAGAGGAGAGAACAGCAGCTGCGATAACCGCTGCCACGAGCACGAGACCAAGACCGAGCAGAACCGGAGTCTTGTGCGTGCGAACGAAGCCGGCGAACCTCTTGAAGCGAGTGCCGAGGTGATTCAGAAAGACTTTCATCTTTCTGCTCCCTTCTTGTCATAGCCGTCTAATGCGGCCTGATTGATAACAGTCAAGCGTTCAGGAACAATTCCTGAACTCACTGAACTATGTCAGCGAAGAGCGAGCGTTGTCCATCGCCATTGTTGGCGCTCGCCTGGCGAAGAGCTCTCACATTGCTCGAAACCTCAAACTCGGGTCTTAAAACACTGAACGGAGCCGATTCCACGCCGGTTATGGCGCAAGCAGATAGGCTTTCTTCAGGGCAAGTTACAAGTGGGCCGAGAGTTTCGTTTGGTTAGGGGCAAGAGAGATACTCTTACCGTATTGAACTGCTCGGCTCGATGTCAAGATTAATCATACAGAGAACATTAAGCCCCTGTGTGAGCCCGGCAGTGGCGCTGCGCAAGCAAGTAAGAGATTCGACGGCTGGAACCCTCCACCCCACGCGCCCTGGACTCATGTAGCGCCGCTGCGCCACCTGGCCGGTCAGACAGTCCATCCGACAGGGCTAGCGCACTCGCCGCAGCAGTGTTGGAGAAATTAGCTGCGGCAAGACTTTATTGATTTATTGCAGCACCTTGTTGCCTTTCAATGCCCACTTCTGAATCAGCAAATCGATGTCCGAATCTTCCCAGTTGTGGTGCCACAACTGCCAATAATAGGTCACTATTTCTTGACCGCATCTATCTTGATCACGATCGTAATGGCTTTGTTGATCCAGACGAAGCCATCAGGATGCAGCTTCTTCAAGGTGAGGTTGTAATCACCTTGATCCACGACGGTTGAACCGATGGCAGAGAGGCGACTCTGACCAGCTTTACCAGTGGTTAGTTTTGGCAAATCCATGAGGACATCAACAACTCTGGTCACACCGTGAAGGGTAAATTTGCCAGTCAATACATACTTATTCGTTGAACTCTTCGAGCCTGAGTTTTTTCCATTCAAAGCTCTCTTAGCGCCGCTGCCGCTGCCCGCCTGCTTAGCAAATTTAGTCGAAACGAATGAGGCATCGGCATATTTCGCCACATCGAAATAACCAACACTTTTCAGGTCTTCATCCCTTTTGACGATGCTTGTTGAAATCGTACTCAAGGGAATCTTCGCCAAGACCCTGGAACCATCAGGCATGGCAGGGTCGTACTGCACTTCCCCTGATACATTGCTGAAGGTGCCCTGAACACTCATTGATGCACCATTTTTTGTATAGAAGTGCACATTCGAAGTTTTGCTGTCTATAGTCCAGCTACTCGAACCAGCCATTGCATGCAAAGGGAAGCCAGACTGAACTGCAATCAGGCAAAGCAAGAGACTACCGTATTGGATCTTCAACTTCTGCACTTCGCGGGGACACCTTCTGGTTCCATATTGCCAAACCTGGCGAAAATTGCAAGCCCACCCCTTGGTGAGGTTTACACAACCTCAACTGATGCTCTACAAGTTCACAGATCTCACTGCGTTTCGGCGGTTCGGCGACGCACTATCTACTTAGTATAGTAGAAAACTGGGAAAGAAATAGCACTATCAGCAGTGGCACATTCAGAACCATACAACAGGGATTCGAATCAAGCATCCAGGCGCTCAAGGCAGCGTGCAACCGCCTTGAGCAACCCGATGCTAAAAGAAACTAGAAGATCGAGACGCCGAAAATCATCGTCGCCACAAACGCGCCCAGCGTGCCGGCGACTAGAACAGCGAGAAACGTGAGCGTGTAATACTGCGGCGGAACCGGGTCAGGCACCGTGTGGTAGCCTTCCAGCTGACGCAGGAAGTGACGGTCTGGCAAGTTAGTAGGCATCCGTTTTGCTCCAGATTGGCGGGTGGCAGCCGGAGCAGAGACCACCCGCGCTGATTGACTAGATGTTGCTGCGAAGCACTTCAATCAAGCGATCGATTTCTGCCTCGCTGGTGTACACATGCATGCTGACTCGCACGTAGTCGTCGCCATCCTGAACAGTGGTCAGGCAGTGGTCGCCGGTGCGCACGAGTATATCCTCGCTTTCGAGCAGAAACGCCAGGTCACTGGTCGAGACATGCTCGAATCTGAACGAAACGATGCCGAATCCGCGATGGCAACCACAGCGGTCGACTCCCGGCGAAAAGTCAATTCCAGGCAGGGTTTTCAGCTTGCTGTACAAGCTACGAGTCAAAGCCGACAGCCTGCGATCCACGACGCCCAAACCGCCAATGGACTCGATGAAATCCAGAGCAGCGCCCAGCGAAAGAATAGCGGGAATGTTCTGTGTGCCCGCCTCGAGCAGAGTCGCTGCCGATTGCGGCGAAACGCTGAATTCACTTCCGGGCGCCCTCGTCATGCCACCACCGACGATGACAGGCTTAAGCTGCCCCAGCAACGACTTGCGCACATAGAGCACGCCAACGCCGTTGCTGCTGAACATCTTGTGCCCTGAGAAGGAAAGAAAATCGACGTTGAGTCGCCTGACATTGACCGGGCGATGCCCGATGCTCTGACTGGCGTCAAGCGAAATCAAGACTTTCCGTCCGACAATCTTGCGAATCTCACCGATCTCCATGTCCAGTCCGAAAAGATGATGAACATGGCTGACCGCAATCAAACGAGTGCGATCGCTAAGAGCTTCGCGAATGCTCTTGAGCTCATAGTCGCCCTCATGGTGAAGCCGAATCGGAACGATGTTGATCTCGATTCCGAACTGCTTGAGAGTCGACTGCAAGTTCAACCACGGCAGCACCGTCGACTTGTGGTCTTGCAAACAGAGCATGATCTCATCGCCGGATTTGAGATTAGCCAGCCCCCACGACAGAGCCACGAGATTCAGACTCTCAGTAGCTCCGCTCGTGAAGCAGACTGTTTCGGGAGTAGCGCCGATAAAACGAGCGACGCGAGCGCGCGTTTCTTCCAGGCGAGCACTGAGTTTAGTGCTGCGTGCGTAGGCAGCGCGCGCAGAGTTAGAGCACTCATAGGCGAGGAATTCACTCACCACGTCGATAACAGTCTGCGGCTTCTGAGTCGTAGCAGCGTTATCGAAGAAGATGGTGTTCGGTTCGCGTTGAAACACAGGAAACAGCTGCCGAACCGCATCTACAGAGAAAGCCTGCGGTTCGACAGCGCAACTGTCAGGCGGTGGCGTTGCACCACTGACCTTTCTTTTCTTGGTCATAAGAACCTCACTTCCTGGCAGAGACAGACTTCTGCAAGGGCTTGCCCGCATCGCGCCAGGCGATGAAGCCGCCTTTGAGCGATGCACAGTCGATGCCCTTGCTGGCGAAGTAAGCGACGAAACGCTTCGACTGGTCACCGACCGGACAAACGAAGAGAACACGCTGGTCTTGAGAGAAGGGCACGCCCCATTCAGCCAGATCGTCCAGCTGTTCTGTCGGCAGGTTGATGGAACCAGCGATGCGACCTGCTTTGAAAGCGAGCGCCCCACGCAGGTCGACAACCAGAGCTGACTTGCCGCCAGCGAGCCATTTTTCAGCAGCTGCCGGAGCCAGCTCCTTTGCTTTGCTCACCTGGCCGGCGTTGACGTTGCGCGGTGAGTCTTTGCGGGCTTCGACGCCAAACAGTTGCGGGCGGTACTTCTGCAGGTAACTGAGATACCACTCGACACGGTCGTTGACGATGAAGACAGCCTTTTTAGGCTCCGTCAAGGTCGCGTCGATTTCGCGCAACCGCTTCACGGCAGCGGTGAAGGCAGCGCCCGAGGTCGGTCCCGCCAGCACACCCATGCGCGTCAGCGTGACGATGCCATCGATAGCGTCATCGATTGAAACCTCTACGATCTGCTGGTAGAGCTCTTTGCGGAACAGCCCCACCTCGAACATTTCGTCGGCATTGCGAATGCCGGGAACACCGTCGCCCTTCTTCGCCACCACGCCAATCAGCTGCAACTTTTCGTTGTGCAAGCGCAGAAACTCGCTAGTGCCGCGAGACGAGCCTGTCGTACCCATACCGGCGATGAAGTAGTCGACAGGCGCGCCGCCGAGATCAGCGAGAATTTCAGGACCCGTGCCGTCAAAGTGAGCCGCTGTGTTCATCTCGTTGGTGAACTGCGTGGTATGCACGTACTTCCCCGGCTCAGCCGCTACCAGCCTTTCGATCCAGGCGATCGGATTGTTCGGGTCGCTGGGGTCGGGGCAGGAAGACATGCCCGGAAACTCGGTCACTTCAGCGCCGAGCAACTGCAGCATCTGCTTCACCTCACGCACCTGAATGCGGCTGGTGACGACGCGGAAGGGTACGCCGTGCATGTTGCAGATAATGGACATGGCTTTGGCCATGTTGCCGCTGGAAGACTCGATCACGGTCTGGTCGAGGGCAGCAGCACCGGCAATCTGACCTTGCAGGATCTTCCAGGCCGGGCGGTCCTTGAGCGATCCGAACGGATTCAGATGCTCGAGCTTGGCGTACAGCGTGATGTTTTTCAACCCGTGCACGGACGGGTCGATTTCCAGAAGCGGAGTGCGACCGATCAAATCGGTCATTTTCTTAACAAGCATAATCAGTCTCCTTAGCGAGTCAGACGCCAGATGGGCGTGTACTGCTCATCCAGCATCCAGTGAAAGCGCCTGCGCTCACGCACAACCGCAACGCGTCGCGCTGGCGGCTGCATGATGGAATTGGTGGCACTGAAGTCCATCATGTAAGCAGCAGTGTTGATGAAAGCGACGAGGTCGCCTGGCTCAGGCAGGAAGGGCAGAGAGACCCTGTGCCGGAAGATCAAGTCGCCCTCCAGGCAGAGATTGCCTGTAAAGAAAACAGATGCACCAGAGGCAGCAACTGTGTCCGCACCAGAAGCAGCTGTGTCCGCACCATGGACAGTGCCGGCATCGACATTCTTCCCAGCGGCCGATTTGCGGCTAATCACCACCGGGTCTACGAACACCTCCTGGTCAAGGAAGCTCAGGTCCTGGCGCTTCATGTTCAAGCCGACCAGAGTATCGCCGCTGGCTGAGACTTTCACACTGTTGACCCGAGCAACGGTGACACCGCACTGATCGAGCAGAGCGCGGCCCGGTTCGATCCACAACTCGATCATGTTGTCGCGCAGGACCTCACCAACAGGGCGTCCGCCCAATGAAGGCAACTGCGCATTGAGGATGTCATCCAGGAAAAGCGCACCGGGACGAGACTCGAAGTACGAGTATGTGTTGAGCTTGCCGCGCAAAACACCCTGATCAGCGGCCAGTCCGAAGAAGTTATTCTGCCAGGTGAGTTGCTGACCGGCACCCAGAGCAGCTTGCTTCAGCGCAGAAACATAGGCCAGCCACTCTTCCTCGTTCTCGAGATAGCTAATTTTGAAACCGCCGCCGATGTCGAGTACACGCGGCTCAAGCCCCATCGTCAGCGCTTCCTCAAAGGCAGAGAGGCAGTTCTCCACCGCCACGACGCGTTCATCAACAGTGACGGTGTCGAGGTGGAAAGAATAGCCAAGCAGCGTCAGATACTTGCTCTTCGCCACGAACTCCAGAGCTTCTCGCCTGGCATCGAATGCGATACCAAACCGACTTTGCTTCTGCAGCACAGGCGTATGAGCAGCAAAGAAACCGGAGAACCGCAAAAGCAGCCGCGCTCGCTCTTTCAGCCTGAGAGTACGGGCGACCTTTTCGATATCCCGCAACTCAGCCAGACTGTCGACGTTCAAGACGACGGCATGCTGCAGGCACAAGGCAATGAACTCGGGCGACTTGGGACCTGTCGCTTCCAGTCTGTCACCGGTGAAACCTGCTCCCAGTGCATGACGCAGCTCCTCCGGAGAAGCCACATCTGCACCAACCACCTCGGTCGCCAACTGACGAATCAGGCTATGCGACTGATTCGACTTGTGAGCAAAAAAGATCCGACCGGAAAGCCCGTGGTCGCTCAAGACACGCCGGAAAGAAGCGACGTTCTCAGCCAACTGTTCGGGAAACAAAACATTCAAAGGCGAGCCGCAGGCAAGCGTCATATCTTGCAAGAAAGGACGCTTATCCAGAAAGGCCGCCACCAGAGCCGAAAGGCGAGGACGCAGCCTCAGTGGTGCGCCCGCATTAGCGTTATTCATGTCATTCTCCTTGGAAAACTCCAGGCTCAGGTCACATGGACATATGCGCCATGAAGAGCGAAGGGGCGATCGACATGACCAACATCACACCACCCATGGTGGCGTGAGCGAGGTCGGAACCGATGTAAAAGAGGCTGCGCGATTTGAAATCGTGGCAGAACTCGTAGATGTAATAACCTGTCAGCCACAGCCAGAAAAGGCTGAGCCCAACACTCAAAGGCATGAAGTGCACGCCTGCATACATGACGGCCATACCGCCCAGCATGCCGACGTGAGCCCAGTCCCACCACCACCTGGTGGCGTAAGGCACTCGCTTGCCCCAGGTCAGGGCGCGGGCGGTGAAGTAGAGTGCCGTCACAGACAGAGCGACGGTGAAGACGAAGTTGGGAATGGGCAAAAGCATAGGCGCCAGCATGGGCACCATAGCCAGAGCGCACAGTCCGTGCCCGAACTCATTCTCCAGGTCGGAGTATCCGTAGACGGCTTTAACCGACTCCGGAAAGAGCCCACGGTAAAGATAGAAACAGGCGACGCCGAAGAACCAGACGGCGAAAGGAAGCAGCACGGACTCCGGAAGAGCCGCTGTGACGTTGATAAGGTCCATAGGGAACTCCTTGATGCAAGTGAAAACCCCGGTCAGAACTCTCTGACCGGGGAGTTATGGGTGCCAGGGCAATCAGAGACTGATGTTGCGCAGGCGCAAGGCGTTTGCAATCACAGCCACGGAGCTGAAAGACATCGCCAGGGCTGCCACCATCGGATCCAGAACGAAGCCGACAGTAGAGACCAGGAATCCGGCCGCGAGCGGCACGGAAAGCGCGTTATATGCAAAGGCGAGAGTAAGGTTCTGGCGAATATTCCTGACCATAGCCTGGCTCACCTTGCGACCGTTGAGCAGCCCGGTCAGGTCACCCTTGAGCAGAACCACGTCAGCGGCGCTGACAGCGATATCAGTACCGTCAGACATGGCAACGCCGACGTCTGCCGTGGCCAGAGCCGGCGCATCGTTGATGCCATCACCGACCATGACGACCTTGCCGCCGGCATCCTTGAGACTGAGCACCAGAGCCGCTTTGTCTTGCGGCGTCATCTGCGCGTGCATCTCCTCGATGCCCAGAGCACGAGCCACCGCCTCGACAGACTGCGAATTGTCGCCGCTGGCAAGCACGACGCGCAGCCCGGACCGCTGCAACTCGCGCACCACGTGCGGTGCAGACGACTTGAGCTGGTCAGAGAACTCGAGCACCCCGGCTGGCGCACCGTCCACTGCAACGAGACTGTGCGTACCAGCACCAGCAGATGAGACTGCCAGTCCGAGTCCGTTCAAATAGCGCTGATTGCCGACAGCGACCCGCCGTCCGTCGACGGCTCCGACCATGCCACCACCTGGCTGTGCCTCGAAGTTCTCGACCCGAGCCAGAGCGATACCTCTTTTGGAAGCAGCCTGTACGACCGCCTTGCTGAGCGGATGCTCGCTCACAGCAGAGAGACTGGCGACAAGCCGCAACAGTTCCGCCTCGTCCATGGACGCAGCAGGTGCACTGCCTGACGGCGACAAGGCTGCCAGACGCGTCAGAACAGGCTTGCCTTCGGTGAGGGTGCCGGTCTTGTCGATGACGACTGTATCGGCACCACCAAGCAACTGGGCTGCCGCCGCTTCTTTGAAAAGCACCCCGGCCTGCGCCGAACGGCCAAGAGCAACGACGATAGACATCGGCGTAGCCAGACCAAGTGCGCAGGGGCAGGCGATCACGAAGACGGCAGTAGCGAAAGTAAGCGCTGCCGTCAGACCAGCACCGACTGCAAGCCAGTAGCAGAAGCTGGCCACCGCAACCAGAGCAACAAGCGGAACGAAGACAGCCGAGACCCTATCGGCCAGCGTCTGAATCGGCACGCGAGTGCGCTGAGCTGCACCGACAAGCTCGATCACTCGAGCCAGAAGCGTCTCTTCACCGACTTCACGGGTATCCATGACGAAGGTGCCGGTCTGGTTGAGAGCACCGGCTCTCACACCATCGCCCGAGACACGCTGCACGGGCAGCGATTCGCCGGTGATAGCCGACTCGTCGATCAGCGTCTCGCCTTCCACGATCATGCCATCGGCCGGAATACGCTCACCCGGACGCACACGCACCCGACAGCGATCGAGAAGATCCGAGACCGGTACCCGCTCTTCACTGCCATCGGCAAGCAACACGCAGGCGTCAGCAGGGAGCAGAGCAACCAGCTCTCGCACGGCGCTCGTGCTGCGAGTGCGAGCACGCGACTCCAGCAACTGCCCAAGCCAGGCCAGCGTCGTTATCACACCAGCCGACTCGAAGTAGACCATGTGCTCTGCAGTGCTGCCCTGTGCGAAGAAAGTAACCGCGATCAAAGAGATCAAACTGCTGACGAAAGGAATGGCGATGCCCAGTGCCAGCAGCGTGAACATGTTGAACTTGCGCGACAGCACCGACTGCCAGCCCCGCTTGAAGAACGGTTGAGCAGCATAACCGACGATCGGCAAAGCGAGAGCAAACTGCAGCCAACATGACACCAGATGCGATGCACCACTCATAGACTGGCCGTGCGTGGCAAACATGGCACTCATGGAGAGCAAAACCAGAGGCACAGTGAAAAGGGCGCTCAAACGCAAGCGTTTGCTTGTTTCGAGCTCTTCCGAATCATCGATTGTGGCGCCGACTACAGTCGGTTCCAGTGGCATGCCGCAATCGGGACAATCACCCGCCTTAGCCGAAACAACCTCGGGGTGCATCGGGCAGGTGTAAGAAGCTGCCTGCTTCGCTTTGGCACGCTTGCGCGGCGTGCCGCTCAGATATCGCTCCGGCGCCAGGTTGAACTTGCGCCTGCAACCGGCGCAGCAGAAGTAGAACTGCTGCCCGTTATAGGTGAGCTGATGAGCCTGGTCGGTGACCTTAACCGACATACCGCAGACCTTATCCACCGCTCGGGGTAGACCGTCGTGCACGGGAAGCGCCACCGCTGATGGTGCAGCATTGTGCTTGCCAGCACCACCACAGCATGACTTCCCGCCGTGAGATTTGTTTTCCATAAGTCCTCCTGGATAATGGTTGCACAGAAGAAAGCGCGCCGAACATTCGAAACGTTTTTGTTTCGAAATTCGACGCGCCGCCTTGAACTTACTTCTTGGAGCCGTGGTCCATGCCGGGCATGTTGTGATCCATGCCGGACATGCCGTGACCCATGCCGGACATGTTGTGATCCATGTCGGACATGTTGTGCGGCATGCCGCTCATGTTGTGCTGCATGCCGGGCATGTCGCCATGACAGCAGCAATCACCCATAGCAGGCATCATCGCCATGGGAAAGAGAAGCATGAGCAGCATGACGAAGCCCATAGCAGAGTGAGCGATGTCTGAACCCATGTACAGCACTTTGCCCGTGCGCGAGTCATGGACGAGCTGATACAGGTAGTACGCACCCAGCCACGCCCAGAAGAGACCGAAGGGGATGGTGAGCCAGAGCGGCGAGAAGCCGGCGAACATGATGGACATGCCACCCAGCATGAGCACATGCGCCCAATCCCACCACCACCTGGTGGCATAGTTGACACGCTTGCCCCAGGTGAGGGCACGAGCAGTAAAAACGGCGGCGCCAACGCCCAGCACCCACGTCCAGACTGCAGCCGGGATGGGCAAGAACGCCGGAGAGAGCATGGTGACCATGGCAAACATGCACAGACCGTGACCGATCTCGTTCTCCCAGTCGGAGTAGCCGTAAGTCGCCTGCACATGCGAGGGGCGCAGCAAGCGATAGAGGTAGAAAAGTCCACCAGCCGCAAACAATGCGGCGAGCATATCTAGATAGTTCATAACTTGGTTCCTTTTTCTGTCTTAGTGACAACGGAGGAGCGGCGAATCTGACAGAAACGCCGCAGACAAACGCCTCAAGCGCCGCCACCGCTCACAATCAGGCAAGCATCCCAGCGCACGGAAGTGCGCTTAACGGCGGATTGCTTGAATCTGAAGATGGAGAAGTCGGAGGCAAAAACTCGAGAACGATGAAGTTAAACAGGACATCTGACTATGCAACTGGTTCGAGCACTCACGTAAGCTCCCCCACGGGATGCCTGAAAACGAGAGAACATGGCAAATACGGCTTTTCATCAGCTTCTTAATCAAGTCATAAGGTCAAAACAAGCTCGCAGAGCCGGATGTGCCAATCCCGGGGTAGGGGTTCAGGTAACAATCCGATATATTCAGCCAGTCAATATGCGCACAATCCTGGCGCTCACGCGAGCTATTGGCGCGCTCTGCATTGGCATGGTCACAAAGGTACTGCGCTAGCTCTGCAAATGTCCCAGCTAGTTTAAGGATTGGACATCTTGGCATCACGAGATCTTAACCAACCCTGATGGGCTGCGCCTTTGAACAGTGAAATGGCAGCGGTCAGGCACCATAAGCCGTGTTGTCAAGCGATTGTCGTCAGAGGGAGGAAGCCAATAGGTTGAATATGTCCAGTTTCCTCTTGCCCCACGAGAACATAACCAAAAAAGCCTGAAGCGCTGCCCAAAGCTTTAGAGTCCTTTTTTACATACCTTCACGCCAGGTCTCGTGGTGCGGCTCGTGCTCGATTTTTCAGCGATTCATTTTCACATCGTCTGGCGCAGCAAATCGCGTGGTTTTCAGACGCGTGTTCGCAATGTCCTACTGCCGGCAACTCCGCCGCGCAGTTCCATCCACGTCTAAAGGACAATCATGAAGTCTCACATCAGGGCTTTCTTCGGCCACCGGGCTGTGCAGGTTGTGACGTTCGTCGTCGCGACCGCGGCTGTGCTCGGTGCGTTCGGAGTCTACGCCAAGGACAACGGTCTTCTGACCGGCGACAAGACCCCCAGCATCACCTGGCTGACCCGGTCCAATGTCGCAGACGAGCTCAACATCCAGCAGTCCTCCACGGGTGCAGTCACGGCCAAGCCTGGGCAGCCCGTGCTCCTGATCGAGTGCCCGACCGAGGCATGCGACTCGTCGACACTCAACATCCCGGCTGTGGTGAAGCAGTTCGGTGACCAGGTGAAGATCCTGGCCATCAACCCCTACACCGAGAAGGACCTCGCTGCCGCACTCGAGCAGTCGTTCATCATCCCCGCCGTGCAGAACGCCGTCGTCAGCACGCTCGCCCAGAGCGTCGCTCAGCAGCAGGCCGGCGCCGATGCCACCATCACCGCGGCCCAGGTGCAGGCGGTGCTCAAGGACTCGTCCTTCCAGAGCCAGGTGCAGCAGGTGCTCGCCTCGCCCCAGGCATTCGAGCAGGTGGCGCCTTCGCTCTACGCGCTCCTGCAGCCGGTCTACCCGAAGTTCTTCCTCTTCGATGCCAACTTCCAGCTGCTCAGCGCCGCCACCGGCATCGACGTCACGTCGCAGAGCGACCTGACAAGCTTCGTCCAGAGCGCGCTCACGCCCGCTACCGCCCCGTCCTCGAGCGACTCCTCCGCTGCCGCCGGCAGCGGGAAGTAACTCCGACACGAATTGAGTTGACACTGTGACTATCACAACTCTCGTCATCGCAGCCATCGCCTTCGTTGCTTTCAACGGGCTGAGCTGCTTCAACACCAAGTTCCGTGACCGGTTCTTCGGCACGCTCTGGCGCACGCGCTACATCTTCGCGTTCGTGGCCGCCGTCTACTTCCTGCTGCCCGCGATCATCGGTCCGAGTGCCTCGCACTCCATCCTGTCGATGCTGCCTTCGATCATCCTGCAGTTCGTCATGGCCATCGTCTTCGTCGGCTTCCAGTTCGGCATGATGTTCTGGATGATGGGCAACGCCAACAAGCCCGAGGTCTACCTGCCCGGTGACGCACCGACCAAGGAGTGGTCCGACTGGATCGGCTCGGAGGGCGTCAAGAAGGAGCTCCAGAAGGCGGTCGAGTCGCTGCGCCGCTGGGAGCTCTACGAGAAGAACGGCACCAAGCCGCTGAACGGCATGCTCCTCTACGGCCCTCCCGGCACCGGCAAGTCGCTCGCTGCCAAGGTCGTCGCCAGCCAGGCTGGTCTGCCTGTCGTGATCGCGTCGGCTGCCTCGCTCAACGGTCCGTTCATGGGCATGGGCATGCTGCTCGTGCGCGGGCTGTCGCGCCGCGTCAAGAAGCTGGCTCGCAAGTACGGCGGCTGCGTCGTCTTCCTCGACGAGATCGACGCCATCGGCGCCACGCGTAGTGGCCTCGGTGGTGGCATGGGTATGCCCATGGGCGGCATGGGTGGTTTCATGGGCGGTGGCATGGGCGGCAACGGCACGCTCCAGTCGCTGCTCACCGTCATGTCTGGCGCTGAGGGCGGCGAGACCTTCCTGCTCAAGCTGCGCAAGCGCTGGGGTCTGGCCAAGCGTGACAAGAAGCACACCTGGCGCATCCTCTGGATGGCTGCCACCAACGTCGCGCTCGAGACCCTCGACCCGGCTTTGATCCGCTCCGGTCGTTTCGGCTCCAAGAAGCTCGCAGTCAACGCCCCCAACGACGACAACCGCCGTGCCCTGTTCAACCTCTACCTGCGCAAGAAGAACGTCGCCGACGACCTCGATTTCGACCAGCTCGTGCAGCTCTCGCGCGGCATGACCGGTGCTGACATCGAGGAGGTCTGCGAGGCGGCCATGCGCACGATCATCTTCGAGGGCAGCGATCGACCGCTGGCCTTCGCCGACATGTTCGCCGAGATCCGCCTGCACAAGAACGGCGTGCCGCGCTCGGTGCCCCTGCACGAGAAGGAGCGCTACCCGATCGCCGTGCACGAGGCCGGTCACGGTACCGCTGTCGTGCTCTACCCGCCCGCCGGCATGCTCTGCTCCGGCGCGACCCTGACGCCGACCGAGGACTTCCTCGGTGCAGTCATGTTCGAGCGCGTCGAGGAGCTCTCCCTGATGATGAAGGAGGACTGCTACCGGCGTGTCCTCATCGCCGTCGCCTCGCGTGCGGCCGAGAAGGTTGTGCTCAACGACGCTTCGGCTGGTGTGTCGAGCGACCTCAACCAGGCCATGAGCATGGCTCTGGCCATGGTCGAGCACTACGGCATGGGTGACCGGCTCACCTCGGCTGCCGCCATCGGTGGTGGCCACTCGCCGCGTGCCGTCGAGCAAGCCGAGGACATCGTCAACGCCACCTACGAGGTGGCCGAGCGCCTTATCGACTCCAACCAGAATGCCGTCAAGGCGCTCGCCGACTCGCTCGTGGCCGAGGTCAACCTGACCGGCCCGCAGGTCATCGACCTGGTCATGCAGCACGCCCAGATCCCCTTCGAGTCGGTGGCTGCCGAGGTCGAGGGTGTGGTGGCGCGCCTCAAGCAGGAGCGCAAGACCAGGCACCAGTCCACCGACGTCGCGCCGAAGGCTGGCGACACGTCCGAGGTTTCGTAAGGAGCAACGTGAATACTCACAAGATTCGCGCGCTCCGCAACGAGCTCGACAAGGTCGTCGCGGGTTATCCCGACGTGAAGGAGATGATTCTCGTCTGCCTTCTCGCTGACGGTCACGTTCTGCTCGAGGCGGTGCCCGGAACGGCCAAGACCACGCTTGCCAACACGCTGCAGGCGGCGATCGAGAACGCTGTTTCGGCGCGCATCCAGATGACCCCTGATCTGAAGCCGACCGACATCGTCGGCGTCGAGATCTTCGACCAGAAGTCGGGCGAGTTCGTGAAGCGCCCCGGTCCCATGGTGGGCACGCACATCCTGCTCGCCGACGAGATCAACCGCACCACCCCCAAGACGCTCTCTGCCACGCTGCAGGCGATGCAGGAGCGCAAGGTGACTGTCGGTGATCGCACCTACTCGCTCGAGGACCTCTTCATCATGATCGCCACGATGAACCCGGTCGAGCAGGAAGGCACCTACCCGGTGCCCGAGGCGACCCTGGACCGCTTCGCCATGAAGCTGAACATGCAGTACGTCTCGCGCGAGGACGAGCTCAAGATGCTGGCCAACACGGCTGTGCATGGGCGTTCCGCTCAGTCTGGCGTGGCTCAGGTGATCTCGGTGGAGGAGCTGCTTGCCATGCGCGGCGCCGTCAAGCAGCTCGCTGCTGCGGCTTCCGTGCCCGTGCTCGGCTACATCGTCGACCTGGCTCGAGCCACCCGCCCGACCGACCAGTGGTTCGACCGTGTGCACGGAGATGACGCTGACGAGCTGCGCGAGCAGATCGCCTTTGGCGCATCGCCCCGTTGCGAGATCTGGACGCTGCATGCAGCTGCCGCTCTCGCCTTCATCGAGGGCGCCCGCTTCATCGAGCCCCGCCACGTGCAGGCGGTTTTCCCGCACGTGGCCAGGCACCGCGTCCTGCTCACCGACGCAGCGGTCTACAACGGTGTCACCACCGATGGTGTGATCGCCCGCGTCCTCGAGCGCGTCAAGGTGATCGCCCGCGCCACCAGCTGATCAGGCGACCTCCTACTAAGAAAGCGAGGAGTACTCCTATGAAGCAGGAGACTCGTGAGGTGATCCAGGCGATCATGAAGCGAGTCGTCACCACTCCGATTCCCGTCCGCTGGCGATCTGCAGAGATCATGCCCACGGGCGGGGATCGGAGGAGCTTTGCGCGCGGCTCGAACGGACACGACATTCAAGCTCGTGTCGAATACGAGCCCGGAGACGACCCGCGCGATATCGACTGGGCTGCCACTGCGCAGACCGGAGGTCAGACCATGTACATCACACAGTACATGGAACCGCGCGACCTCAAGGTTTTCATCCTGGCGGATGTGAGTCCGACCATGGATTTCGGCACACACCGCACCACCAAGCGCATCCTCACAGGTGAACTGGTTGGTTCGGTGATCAAGTCTGCCGCCAAGACGCACGACCGCGTCAGATTCCTGGCCTACAACGAGCACGACCTCGTCGTCAGCCAGCGCCTGATGCCGGCTCAGACAGCTCTTTTCCCTGCCGTCGCCAGCTTGATCGAAGCAGACGGCAGCCGGGGCGAAGAGGGCAGCGGCTTGCTGAAAGCGCTGTCGGCACTGCCAAGACAGCGTTCGCTCGTCTTCATCTTCTCCGACTTCCTCAACCTCAACGAGCCCGAGAAGCGCGCTCTCAAGCGTGCCGCCCTCGCTCACGACATCGTCTGCGTGCTCGTCAACGACCTGCGCGAGCTCGTACTGCCTGACGGCTGGGGACTCTATTCGTTCAGTGACCTGCGCTCAGGCAGACGCCGTTCAATCTGGCTGACTGAAAAGAGACGCAAGCAATTCGCCGCAAGCAGCCAGAGCCGGAAGGACGAACTCTTCGCCTTCTTCAAGGAAGCGCATTGCGAAAGCGCCGCCTTCCACACGGCAGAAGGAAGAGAAGCGCTGACTCGCGTCATGCGCCTCTTCGGCGGACACCGCAAGTAAAGCCAGTTCTGGTGTGAAACTAGTCGTACCGCCTGGTGGGTTGCGCCTGCCGCAGCTCACCAGGTATGGTGCGCGCATCTACAAAACAGAAAGGGGTTGCAATGTATTTTGCACACCCGGCCTGGCTGCTCTTGCTCCTCAGCATGCCGCTGCCATGGCTCCTCTGGCGTCGCAAGGGGTTCCTCGGTTACTCCGACTTGCGACTGCTGGAACACGCGAACAGACCAAGCTTCCTGCACAAGATTCCAGCCGCTCTTCTGGCGCTTTCATTCGTCGCTCTCACGGCTGCACTGGCGACGCCCCGGCAGTCGTACATGAAACCGACGGGAAACCAGCTCTCACGCGATGTCATCTTCGGCATCGACATCTCCGGTTCGATGACGGCTGCTTTCGAGGGCACCATGCCGGCGCCCGACAGTCGCTGTGCAGCCGCCCTCGGACAGGCGCCCTCTAGCGTGCTCAAGGCCTACGCCGAAGACACGCATGCCGACTATCAGTCGACCACAGGCACCCGCCAGGCTGCGGCTGCTGGTTCGGTTGAGAACTTCATCTGCCAGAGCTATCTGCGCGACTCAGGCGACCGCATCGGGCTTCTGGAATTCTCCGACTCACCCACCTGGCTGTGGCCGCTCTCAGGCGACCTGAGCATGGTCTTCAGACAGTCGCAGTTCATTCCCTTCGCCTCGGGCAGTGGCACCAACTTCGGTGGCTCACCGCCCGGTCCGCTCGATTTCGCCGCCGAGATGTTCAAGCAGATCGGGCAGGCCAAGTCACGCGTCTTCATTCTCGTCACAGACGGTGAAGACTACCTCAGCGATGAGGTAAAGGCCCGGCTCGAGAAGTTGATGCGTGATAACGACATTCACTTCTATGTCATCTCGGTGGGCGAAGACCTGGCACCCAAGGGGCAGCCGGTCAGCGAAGACGCCGACATCGCCCAGATCGCTATCACCACAGGCGGTGCGGTCTTCCAGGCCCAAAACGAGCAGGATCTGAATAAGGCTGTACAGACGGTCGATCAGCTGACGCGCTCGCCGGTGCAGGTGGAGACAACCGCTGCGCACAACGAGCTCTTCATGTATTTCGTTTACGCCTTCCTCGTCCTCTTCGTCCTGGCCCTTTCCGCCCAGGCTATCGTCTTGCGGCGGTGACGCCATGAAAGGATTTGACATGACCAAACTGATTGCGCTTGCCTATCGCTTGCGCATCTGCCTGGCCGCAGTCGCTTTCCTTCTGGCGCTGGGGTTGATCGGGCTGGGTGGCTACCGCTACTTGAGCTGGACCAGCCCGCTGGCAAACGGCAACTACGGACATGCCGCTGAGAGTCAGGTTGGCGACCAGGCTGTGGCTCTCTACGACCGCGGCTTGAGCGAGTATCGGCAGGCTCTGGCCACAGACGACGCCGATGCCGCTCAGACTCTCTGGCAGAACGCCCAGGCAGATCTTTCCGCTGCCTACAATCAGCTCATCGCCGAGGGGAATGGCTCGGTGCCTGAATCTTCGCGAAAACTCGCGGCAGACCTGCAGTTCCAGCTCGGCAACATGCTGGTCATAACCGGGCTCGCTCAGCAGAGCGTGGAGCTGATTCAGGCCGGCGTGCAGAGCTACGAAGAGTGCCTGCGACTCGACCCGGGCAACCTGGCGGCCAGGTACAACATCGAGTTGCTCGAGCAGAGCAACGAAGTGAACAAGCAGAACAACCCCGGCGGTCCCGGCAAGCCAGGCGACCAGCCCGGGCAGCCAGGCAAGCAGCCGGGCACAGGCGCCGGTCACAACCACGGCGACGGAACGTAAGGAGGAGAGATGCAGTTCATCAACGCTTCGGCGCTCTGGCTCCTCCTCCTTCTGCTACCGCTTGCGGTGGCGGCGGTGTGGTTGGGAGCGCGGCGTCAGGCAAGCTTCAACGCCCGCTTCGGCGAGACCAGGCTGGTCTCGCGCTTCTCGCAGCTGCACAGCTCCAGGCAGAGTCTTCTCAAGGGCGCTTGCGTGGCACTGGCTGTCTCAGCGGCTATCGTCGCCCTGGCGCGACCGACCTTGAACGACTCGGATGTGACAGTGCCCGCCGGCACCGTCGATGTCGTCAGCGTCATCGACGTCAGTCGCAGCATGGCGATTGAGAGCTATGCGGGCAAGACCGGCAGTACTGCCGGCACGCGCCTGGACATGGCTCGCACTATCGTGAAAGAAAAGCTCATGCCAGCGCTGGGCGCCAACAAGCTGAGCCTGGTCTCCTACTCAGGCACCGCAGTTACGCAGGGCTTCCTCACAAGCGACATGAATGCGCTCACCTGGGTGCTGAACAACGCCGTCACCATAGGCGGTGCGCCAGGCGACGGCACCAACATGACGACCGGTCTCGTCAACGCCATCGAAGAGCTGGCTGTCGACTCGCCTGCCGACCACGCCCGCGTAATAGTGCTTTTCACCGACGGCGACTTTTATGACAGCGCCGCCGACATCGAACGGGTCACAGCAGCGCTCAAGCAGCATCACATTCAGCTCGTCATCGTCGGGCTGGGCAGTGCTGAGGCGCAGCCCATTCCCGTCGATCAACTGGCGCCGCAAGACAGATCACAGTTCTACGGTCAGAAGTACTTCAAGAACGCAGCTGGTGAAGTGGAGCGCATCCCCTTCAACTTCCAGAACGTGATCAACCTCAAGAACCAGGCCGGCGCTCGCTTCATTCGCATCGAAAACGCCTCTGACTTCGACATCGCAAGCCTCTTCACGGGCAGCGCTGTCACTCACAAGAAGGGCACACACGAGCTCTTCTTCGTGCCACTGCTTCTGGCGCTGCTTTGCTTCGGACTGCATCTGCTGTCGGAGCACGAGCGACCGTCCAACTGGCGCGAAAGCATCGTAAGCCGATGGAACGAGTCGCGCAATACGATGCGTCGGCGGAGTCGTCGAGGTGACAAGAAGCACTCGGGACGAGTGCGCTCCATGAGAGTGCTTTCGGTACTCCGCTTCATTCCGCGCAGGCGCTCCAAAGGAGGTGAGCGATGAGGAAGTACATTCCGCACCTGACCGCTCTGCTCGCCTTCCTGGTGGGTACGGCGGTCGTGCTTGCCATCGTCAGCGGTGGCAAGAGCTTCGACTCCCCGCACTTCAGGGACAGTACCTCACCCCAGGCAGTGGTCCAACTGGAGCGCGATTACGCCTACCGCACGGGCGACCAGATCACCTTCACAGTCTTCGTCGACCAGCCCAGCGGCACCGAAGTGGATGGTTCGAGCTTTGCCGTCACCGACACCAATGAAGGTGACATGGAGTTCAGCTCGCAACTGCTGGGCAGCAAAACTGGTGCAGGCGACAGCATGGTGCTGGCGGTGCAAGTGACGCTGCGCAAGTGGAGTTACGAGCAGACCTTCACGGTCAAAGCGACGATGAGCTACATCGTCTCATCGACCGGTGACACAGAGGCGCTTCAGGTGCCCGACATCACCCTGCACATGTCGCCCACCTGGGATGGTCGCAAGACACTCAATCAGGGTGACAATCGGTTGCGGCAAGACGAGAAGGCGTATCTCAACATCATCCTCATCGCGGTAGGTCTCTTCACCAGCATCTGCATGGTGCTTTTCATGCGGGCGGCACGACGCAAGAACAGTCGTATACGGGCCAGCCGGCCTCGTGTGCCGACAGCGCTCGAGTCTGCGCGTAATGGCTTCGAGCTGAGGCGCGATCTGATTCTTGGTCGTGACTATCGGCTCGAGCATTATGAGGAACTCGAGCGCATCGTGCGAGGACTCTTCCAGATCGAGACCGTGACCACCGACCGGGTGGCAGCGGAGCTCCCCGCTCCTCACCGATGGGCGCAAGACCATGTGCTCACCGTTCTCACCCACTGCGACAAGCGCCTCTATCAGGATCTCAGTCTGACAGAACTCGAACACGCCGGTCTGTTCAGCGCCTTCGAGCAGCTGCTTACCGAGATGCCTCTTCACGAGATGGCACCGCCGCCTCGCATCACCCGGTGGACGCCAATCACCACACGCCTGAAGCGACTGCCGCACAGGAAGCTGACCTTCCTCGCAGTGGGCGCAAAGTGGCTGTGGCGACACCGTCCTTTCCGCTACTACGTGTAGCGAGCATCCGAACAGCAAGATCGTTTACCAGCCTGCCTGAGCGCACCACAACCGGTGCGAACCGGCAGGCGAATAACTGCATGGCGACAGCATGGTTGCCATCTACAAAAGGAGTCACATTGCGCGACGACATGACCAAGATCTTCCACGAGCCCGGTCGCAACGGGGGCGGGGGCAACCGCAACGGCAAGCGCCACCAGCGCGCCATCGCCGACGGTGTCACCTTCGAGCCCATGCGCCGCGACCGCGACCGCGCCCGCCACTCGGCGTACGCGCCGCTGCGCCAGTACCTGATCAAGCAGGTGGGGCGCCCGTGGAACGAGGTCTTCTCGGACATCTCGCACAACACCCGCAGCAAGAGCCTCACCGCCCAGGAGGTGCGCGAGGCCATGGTCGGCATGGTCGAGACGACCGTGCAGCTCATCGACGGACAGCCGCACGACGAGCGCGGCCGCCCGATCACGAGCAACTTCTGGTCGCCCGTCTGGGTGCACCCGGAGACCGGCATCCTGCTGCGCGCCCCGCAGCAGCCCAGGCGGCGCTACAGCCGCAAGCCCAGCTTCGAGCAGATCGACATCGACGCGAACAGCAAGCTCGTCAAGTTGAACGACCTCTGGTTCGTGGTCAACTTCGCGCCCCTCCCCGCGGTGCTCAACCCCGACGAGCCCGAGCGCGACATCGTGCTCAACGTGCCGGCCTGCCAGGGCTACATGGGCTACCGCAACACGGGCGGCAACTTCCGCCGCGAGTGGGGCGGCAACGTCTACGCCGTCTCCAAGCGGGCCGCGAGCAAGAAGGAGATCAAGAAGCTGGTCAAGACGGGCAGCTAGCCCGCAATTGAGCGCAGGTCAGGAAGGGCGTTTGCACGCTCTTCCTGACCTCGCCCTATTAGCTCTGTAAACGTGACACGCCTTCCTTTTGGATCGAATCGTCTCGCGATTTTGCGTTCGGCAGTGACGCCGCAATCGATCCGATTTTCAAAAGCATTTTTCATCACCTCATTACCGATGGCAGGCGATAAGCAAGTCATCCTGACGAAAAGAGTAATTGTGAACACCACACACGGTATCAACCCCGAGTTCATGGATCTGCAAGCAGATCCCGGCAAGGACTTCTTCCGCTACGCCAACGGCGCCTACGTCGACCAGGCTGTGCTGCCGGCCGGCTACTCGCGCTGGGGCACATTCCTCGAGCTGCGTGAGCTGTCGCTCGACCGTCTGCACACGATGATGGTCGAGGCCAGCCAGGGCACGCAGCAGCCCGGCTCGATCGAGCAGAAGATGGGCGACTTCTTCGCGGCCGGCATGGATGTCGACGCGATCGAGGCGCAGGGCGCTTCGCCTCTCGCTGGCGAGTTCGCCGCCATCGCCCGCGTGCGCACCCGGCGCGGACTGGCCAGGTGCGTGGCTCGCCTGCACGGGCTCGGCGTCGGACCCCTCTTCGGCTTCGGTGCCATGCAGTCATTCAGCGACAGCTCGCAGATGGTCGCCTCGATCGGTCAGGGCGGCACCAGCATGGGCGGTCGCGACTACTACGTCGACACCGACGATGCCAGCATCGAGAAGCGCCGGCTCTACGTGCAGCACATCAGCAAGATGCTGCAGCTCCTCGGTCAGAGCACCCGCACCGCAGATCGCGATGCGCGCAGCATCATGGCCGTCGAGACCGCGCTCGCCTTCGCACAGATGGAAGAGGAGGAGATGCGTGACCCCAAGAACATCGACCACGTCATGTCGGTCGCTGAGTTGCGGGCACTGACGCCTTCCTTCGATTTCCGCGCCTACTTCCGCGCCATCGGTGCGCCCGACTTCAAGACGCTCAACGTCCTGCAGCCGGACTTCTTCAAGGCACTCGAGAAGGTGCTGAGCAAGACATCGCTGCGCACCATGCGCGCCTACCTGCGCTGGAAGCTGATCAACAGCACCGCCGGCTACCTGTCGGCTGACTTCGTCAACGAGCGCTTCGCCTTCTTCGGCGTCGTCATGAGCGGACTGACGGAGCAGCAGCCGCGTTACAAGCGGGTCGTCAACCTCGTCGACAGCTGCCTGGGCGAGGCCATCGGTCAGCTCTACGTGGAGCGCTTCTTCCCGCCCGAGGCCAAGACGCGCGTGCTCGAGATGATCGAGGACGGCAAGCTGGAGATGCGCGCCGCCCTCGAGAAGGCTGACTGGCTGTCGGACGAGACGCGCAGCAACCTGCTCGCCAAGATCGACAAGACGGTCTGGAAGATCGGCTACCCCGACAAGTGGCTCGACTTCTCGCCGCTCACGATCAGTCGCGACTCGTACGTGCTGAACGTGCTGGCTTCCAACGCCTTCGCGCAGCGTCTCGACCTGAACAAGATCGGGCAGCCGCGCGACAAGTCGGAGTGGTACATGACACCGCAGACGGTGAACGCCTACGCCGACCCGCAATCGAACGAGGTGGCATTCCCGGCGGCTATCCTGCAGGGGCGCTTCTTCGATTTCGAGGCCGACGATGCCGCCAACTACGGTGCCATCCTGGTCGTCATCCTGCACGAGTTCGGTCATCTCTTCGACGACTCAGGCGCCAACTACGACGCTGACGGCAACGTCAAGATGCAGTGGACGGAGGATGACTTCGCCCGCTTCATGCAGCGCGTGCAGCAGATCCGCACCCAGTTCGGTAGACTGACGGTCGGCAAAAACAAGGTGCCGGTCAAGGGCAACCTCGTCTCGGGCGAGGCTGCTGCCGACCTCAACGGCGTCAACCTGGCCTACCGCGCCCTGATGCGTCGGCTGGAGAAGACCGGTCGCCGAGTCATCAACGGCTTCACGGACGAGCAGCGCTTCTTCATCTCGTTCGGACAGATCTGGGCGAGCATCTGCACGCCTGAGTACCTGGAGTCACAGGTGAAGGGCGACCCGCACCCGCCCGAGATCTTCCGCGTCAACGCAACGCTGGCAAACGTGAACGAGTTCCCGGCTGCCTTCGGTCTGCCGGACGACTGCCCGATCATGCTGCCCGTGAAGGAGCGCTGCCACATCTGGTAGTGCCGCCGCGTCACGTCGGAAAACGGGCGTGACCCTGGAGTTGAGCGGGGCCGTCAAATTTGCTCAGGCAAGTTTGTATGGCCCCGCTCCTCTCGATCGGCGCCTTTGATTTCCATTGCTTTCAGCGCTTTTTGGTGCTTTTTGGCACTTTTTGGTGCTTTCAGTACTTTTTGCAGGTGCCGCTCCTTGTCCGAACCCCTGTTTTCATCGAATTTTCGTCATTTCGGCGCCCACAGAATCTGATGGAACAAGCAACCAGTGTCGCTTAGCGGCAATCGACAGAGAATTAAAACTCAAGAGTGTAGATTGGCAACTGCCCGGGAATTAAGAGGTTACCGTTGATAAGGATTTCTCAAATGCTAAAACACATTCTCAGAGCGTCGCTCCTTTTGACTATTTCTTGCAGTGCAGTCTCAGCCGATACGACAACGCCTGCGGCGGAGAGCTCAAACGCGGTAACTGGCCCGCAGGAAGTTGGAACAACTTCAATGCCGCCGGGCAACTATCTGATTAAAGAACAGACGACAGGAAAAACATTTGAGCTCATGGTCAGCACCAAAGGCACGATGATTTTGGCTCCCGCACCTGCAGGCACCACTATCGCTGCACCTGCCGCCGCCGCCAGTCCTGCCAATGCTTCAGCTGCAAGTCCACAAAGCAATTTGACTAATCTCGGCACTAACGCCCTCAAGAAAATGGTCCAGGACCAGGTCACTAAAGGCGTTACCAATGTGATTCAAAAGGACGCCACGAACAGTCTGGGCAAATTTATCAAGTAACTTGTGCTGAATTTCTGCCATACCAGGGGTTGTGCAAAAAGGCAGTACAACACCAACTTCACCACGCAGAATTGGCCAATTTGTGAAAAGAGAAGGCGCCCGTCATCGAAAAAATACTGTTTTTGCCACAACGTATTTTTTAGATTGAAAGCGTAACCACAAAGCTCAATCATCATCGGACCTTTCACTACACCTACCGATTGTTGCCAGAGATTGGAATCATTCAGCGTGCTTGAGCACGTTGTTTCGAACCGCTCTGCCATATCGCTCGGAAGGAGTTGAGATCGATGGAGATACCTGAGCTTTTCACGAAGGACGTCTGCTTTGACAGCTGCATCTGAAAAAGAACTGAACGCGACCCTGGCTTTCGCGTACGATTTCATGGATCGAAGAGAATTCCCACAAGCCATAAAGGCTCTGCTCAAATGCCTCTCCTGGAGCAAAACACTCTACGGCGAAGGCTCAGCTCTCGTCTTGGGCATCGAAAGAAGGCTCGGCGACTGCTATTACCGCATGCAAAGTTATCCAGAGGCTGTTGAGCACCTGAAACCCGTCTATGAACGCCGCCTTCGTTACAAGTCCACAATGCCGGAGAAAGTCGTCACCGTGGCCACTAACTACGGCGTCAGCCTGGCTAGCCTCGGTCGTCACAACGAAGCCATCCCTGTTCTAACCATCGCTTTGGAATTGTGCTCTGCACATTACGGAGCCGACTCCAATCCCGCCTGGTACATGCGAAACAGGTTGTCCATAAGCTTGCGAGCGGCTGAACAGTGGCAGCAACTGATCGCCTTGCATCAGACACTGAACCACAAGATCGACTTGAACGAAGGTAACAACCGGCAATTCATGCTCACCATCCTGCGCAACATCGCCGCCGGATACTACAGAACAGGTGCGGCGGAAGAAGCCCTGAAACTGCTTTTCCAGGCGCTGCAAATGACGAAAGAGCACAGCAGCCTCGCCAGTTCCGAGGCACTCGACGATTTGGAATTCGCAGCGCGCGTGCTGCTGAAATTGTGGAGGCATGACGAAGCGACGATGTTGCTCGAGAAGGCTGTTGAATTGAGTGGCTCCATGTATGGCGACCAGTCCGGTCGTTGCAAGACGCTCTTACTGCAATTGGATGCTGTCAACAAAACCATTGCTCGCCGACGCGCTCATCAGGCTCGTGTTGCTGAACAAGCAACCGGGAAAGCGCTTACAGACACGGCAGTAGCGGTCTACTAAATCCCGAGCGTCGCAGAAAGCCGCGATTGAGCCAGACTGGCTCGATCGCTCGAGGTTTTCGCGGCGCGCCAACGTTCAATCGAAGCGGCAAGAACTTCTCAAAAATCCATTTTATACCATAAACTATAGTATAAATTCAAAAAAAATGAAGAAGCCGCAGCCAGCCGCCGGGCCGAAGCCCGGCGACTGAACTGCGAACCTCTTCAACAGACGACTACTTGCCCGACTTCGGGTGCTTCTGCGCCTCGGTCAGCTTGTAGATGTCCAGACGCTTCACGTCCGCCAGCCACTGCGGCAGAAGCTCGGTCATCATGCCCATCGCGGCTGCGACGACACGCTCACGAGCCTCCTTCGCATCCACACCCTCCTCGACGAGCTCGTAGAGAGCGAGCACCGACGCGGAGCCGACCGTGTGGAAGAAGTAGTGACGACCGTCGCTGGGGAGCTTGCTCACGCCCTTCTTGAGCAGGTCCTTGACCGGGTCGACCTTGTCCTTCTGCATCTGCGGCGTCAGGCAGACCAACTCCTTGAGCGACAGCCCATCCAGGCATGCCGTCTTGGTGCTGAAGAAGGCGGCGGCGACGAGCTTGGCGACCTTGTCGTAGTCCGCCACGCTGGCTGAGATCGTCGGCAGCTTGGGCTGCTTCTGACCGGCATCCTGCGTGTCGTCGTCAGACTGGCGAGCCAGCATCTTCAGCGCCGAAGCGATCAGCGACCGGATGCGCTTCAGGCTCAGGAAGGAGTCACCCCCTTCGTCCTCACCCTTGGCACCTTCCGGCAGCTCGCCCACCCAGGTGATGCGCGTGGCATCCTTGCCGGACTCCGAAGCCGCGTAGTCGCGCGCGTACTTCGCATCGACCGGGTAGCCCATCTCCGACGCGATCGCCGCCTGCCACGAACCGATCCGCGGGCCATCCTGCGGGTGAGGCTCAAGCTGGATGCTGACCTTGCCGTCCTTGGACTGCACGACCTTGTAGGACGACCCCATGCGGAGCACGTGGTCGACCTTGTCCATGTTGCCCACCGCCACCTCGGTCATCGCACCGACGTAGTTGATGAAGCACTTGGCGAAGGCGCCCGGACCGCTGGTGCGCATGCCCCAGTTGTCCGCATCCAGCTCACCCAGCTGTCCCATGAACACCATGGTCCAGAACTTGTCCGCCGGCACCTTCTGCGAACCGAGCATCACGAACGGCTCGTCGAAGGTAAGCGTCTTGTTCTGCACGGCAGCCGCGATGGTGCTCGCGATCAGCTTGGTGTACGTCTGCATGAAGTCGACGATGACACTCTGCAGCAGGTGTCCCGTCTCGTGCATGTAGATGGGGTTGATCAGAGGCAGAACCTCGATCAGGTTCCACGGGATGAAGGCCAGGTGGCCACCGCGCGGCCCGAGTGCACCGTCGTGCATCGGGATGACAGCCGGGCCGCTGTCGAAGGCGCCGACGAGGACCGGGAGGACCACGTCACCGACCGACACGTTGATGGTGGGGACGACCTGGTGGATGTCGCCCTTCGAGTCGATCTGATCGAGCCGCAGGTCGCCGGTGAGGCTCAGGAAGAGATTGCTCTCGATCATAGCCCGCACCAGAACCAGCGTGTCCTTCAGCTTCGGGTCGAGCGACTGGCGGAAGCCGGTCGTCCACATCTGCACCGTGGAGAGGATGGGCGACAGCTCGTTGCCGATGAGCTGGAGCGCACCCTGGTACAGCTGCCCCGTCGAAGCCTCGGGATAGCGCTTCTGCAGCTCGGTCATCACCTTCGGCAGGGCCGCGACGACCTGCTGCTCAGCCGACTTGAGCTGGGCGTAGAGCGAGTCAGCGATCTCCCAGTACTCGGGAGGCAGCATGCCCTTGTCGTGTCCGAGCATCCGGTAGTCTTCCGAGAAGAAGGCGTAGACCGGCTGCGCGAACATGCCGTCGACCATGATATCGGCCATGTCATGGGCGAGCAGACGCTCGGTGGAAACCTTCGCCGTGGGCGCGTCCGCCTTGACGAAGTGGATGACGCGCGGCATCGGGATGTCGAACGTCTTCGGGTCGAGCTGGCTGAGCACGCCCAGGTTGATGCGGTAGCCGCGCTTGGTGTTGGGCACCTCGGCGAGCACGAAGTCGGGCGCGTCGGTGTGAGCCATGGCGCGCTGCACCAGTTCGTCGGTGGTGGGGAAGGAGTAGTTTTCCTTGCCGCCGCCGATGAAGAAGGGCGAGCGACCGAACAGACCCTGTTGCGAGCAGGGACCGTGGGTCAGGTCGTGGATGGTGGGCGGAACGATCTCGAAGATGGTGCCGCCGGTGTTGGTGTTCTTTGCGTTCATAGTCATTGTCCTTTCGTTTGGTTAAAAAGATGCAGAAACCCGCACAACCAGCCGGTTTGGCTGCTCATGCGGGGGTTCAGAAGCGACGGTTCAACTGTCAGTTACAGACAGCAAAAACCGCCCACACCCGCAACATGCGAATGTATGGTTGGAGTTGCGCGAGGCGACGTCAGCCAGGGAAGAGCCTTTCTGACGTCAGAGCAGTTTCAATTCTGTCGCTGGATAGCGACAGGATATCTGTGGAGAACTGGTGCTGGGTAGGCTGGAGGCTTTCTTTTGCTGAATGATTGTTGGAGGGACGGGAAGACCATAACCCTATCCCTTTGCAACCACAGATCAAAGCTCTTAAGAGGCTTTGTATCTAAGTAAGCTCAAAGTTTATGAACTTCAGCACATCTTTTATCTTTTTCCAGGTAGCGCAGGGCTGCTAGTCCCTGATTCAATGCAGCCCGGCGGCAACTGCGCGCAGTCGCGCCAGCTCTCGCAAACTCATTGCTGATTGTTTTTCGGGACGAATGCACCGACTGTCGTGTAGAACCCGATCAGAACTGCAAAGGAGCTCATCATCAGGTTGGCACGCACAGCGAATGCGCCGCCGTCACGGGTGATCTCGAACTGATGTTGGGTGGTCCAGTAACCACCAAACACACCGGCACAGAAAACTGACACACCGAACAGAGCTTGCAGAAAACGCATAGGAAATCTCCTGCGGGTTTTTCCAAGATCGGAAAAATTCAAAGGGTTGATTTGCCTTCCGGGTTACTCAGTCAGCGCAACGCTGTTGAGGAGGATGGCTGGAATATGCCTGTGAGACTTTGAGACCGCTATTGCTCAGACCATGCAAAGGAAAATTTCGACACTACTGTGATAACCAAATACGGTGCTCTCTGACAATAGTTTATGCACCTCAATGTCCCAATTCCAGCTCGTTGCCTGCTAATTCAAATGGCGCAGTGTGCGCGCGTTGTTTCAAAATTGTGTCACTCAAACAAGTTCAACTATATTCTATAAAATAACAAATTTAAAAACTAAAATTTCAAACCAGAATAGCTCCCGAGCGAGAAAAGAGACGACAGGATAGAAGCTAAATGCCGCCTCTATCCTGTCGATTTTCGTCACCAAATCGGAGTTCCTTTTCTAATTCTGATCGTCATACTCGCCGCGCTCACGCGCCTTATCAAAGCCATCTGCGGCAAAGGACAACGGAACCATCAAGCCGATGATGAAGAGGAAAGCACACGGACCGCGAACGTAAACGCCGCCTATCCACTCATGCGAAAGACCGATCGCCAGCGCACTGAACGCAACCAGCAAACCGAGTCCCGACATTACAAGCTCAGGCCACGGCGGAGGATCGGCTGGTCCGTTATCGCGAGGACCATACAGAAATCTGGACATTTTTCGTCTCCTACTTGCGAGCCGCAGCGATAGCGTCCACGCCCTCGACATCGCAGGGCGGCAGATCGAAAAGCTTTTCGATATCGGGTGCGAGCAGCGTTTCGTGCTCGTCGATGGCATTGATGAGAACTTTCAAGTCGTCAACGCCATCCTCCACAATCGCAAACGCAGTCTTCTCACCTTCTGCAATAAGCGCCTTCACCTCATCGGCAATTTGTCGGCGGAACTCGTCGGAAACCAGTCCAGCTTTCTGCAATGAAGCGAGATTGAACTTGCCCAGGCTCGACATGCCGAGTTCGGTGACCATCTGAATGGCAAGATCAGTAGCCATTTTGACGTCCATCGAAATGCCGGAGTCTTCCTGACCGTTTCGCAGTTTGAATGTCGAAGCGGCACCACCCATGAGCACAGCAAGCCTGAGCTTCATGTGGTCTCGGGTGATCAGCGTCTCGAATTCCTCGGGATAAGCGACATGCCCACCTGATCTGCCGCGCGGCACCATGGTGAAACGCAGTGGTGCCCGCCTGGCCAGGCGCATGTAGACGAGAGCATGTCCAGCCTCGTGCACCTTAACGGTGTCAACCTCCATCGGCGTCAAAATCTGACGCTGACCGTCGCGACGCGCACCGAATGTCACTTTCAGCACAGCCTCGTCGAGAATCTCTTGCGTAACCAGGCTCAGTCCGGCACGCACAGTGAGAATCTTCGCCTCGTTGGCGATGTTCTCGACATGGGCACCAGATGCACCTGGACAAGCCTTGGCGGCGATGCGCAGGTTGAGCCCGGGAGCGCGAATGCTTTCGGGCAAGTAGAGACCGAGCAGAGCTTCGCGGTCCCGGCAATTGGGATTGAAGAACTCGATGTCGCGGTCGAAGCGACCAGGACGGATGGCAGCCGGGTCGAGGATGTCTTTGCGATTGGTGGCAGCAATCGTGAAGACACGGGGACGTTTGACGATGCCGTCCATCTCCTTGAGGAGCTGGTTGAGCGTCGCTTCCTGCTCGCCATTGCCCTGCGATGTACCGCGAGCACGCGCGATCGCGTCGAACTCGTCGATGAAGAGAATGGCACCACCGAAGACCTTCACGAGTTCGTCCAGGTCATCGAAAACCTGACGAACACGGCTGGCACCGACGCCGACAAACATCTCGGTGAACTCAGAACCGGCAATCTCGATCACAGGCAGACCACAAAGCGAAGCCAGGGTGCGGGCAAGCAGTGTCTTGCCGACGCCGTGGGCGCCATGCATCAGCACACCGCGAGGAGTGCGAGCCTTGAGGGCTTCGTACTTCTCAGGCTGCTTGAGGAAATCGAGGAATTCCTGAATTTCGAATTTGGCTTCGCTCTGCCCGATCACCTTGTCGAAAGTCAATCCGGCAAAACGATGATCGTTAGGCAGAATGAGAGTGCCTGTATCGCAGCGCATGGCAGGAAGTTTGACCTTCTTGCCCTTCACCTCGATTTCGACGGCATCTTGCTTTTCCCCGGTCTTGCGCCGACCGCCGAGATTTTTAATCGCCGATGTAGCCAGTCGATCGCCGACTCGACGAGCTGAACGCTCCTCACGAGCGGCAGACTCAAGCGCTTCCTCGCGCTTACGGCGTCTCACCTGGTTGATGAAGGCGATGCCGAGCAGCGCCACACCAATGATCAGGCAGCCTGTATGCAGAAACCATTCGGCGAACGGCGACAGGTGCTCCACCGTAGACGGTGGCACGTGCACCCAGGTTCGTCCATGCAGAACTCTGGTCGGATCGGGACGCATCGGTCCGTTGCACAGCCAGAGAAGAAAGAAAACGGAGCCCAGAAGGAAAGCAACTGTGTTGCCGATTCTCTTCCAGGAATCTAAGTCGCTAAAAGGCGGATGCTTGTTTTCGGGTGAATCAGCCATGGCTGAATTTCCTTGATTGACCGTCGAGATATTCGACAGCTTCGATAAAGGGACTGAAATTTCATAGAGCAACGTTCCGATTCGCATCAAATTGGTCGGACAGTCGCTGTGCGCAAAGGCGCAAGAACTGTCACTCATCTCCACCCTCAGGGCATGCTGTCTCAGCTGCGCTAAGCCGACTGTGCTTCAAACCCAGGATAGCGGCAGAGGACCGTGCACGTAGGTGCAAATACTCTGGTGCTCGAAAGCAGGAGGGGTACTGAGCTGGACTGTTATTTTCTGGAGAAAAAGTAGTTATTGGGATACCACATACTGCCATGGACCATAAGGCTGAGGTTGTTAACAATTTGGCCGCTTTTACGCTTTACATCCCGCAAAGTTTGTCGAAACGCTCGACCTGTGCGACACGAATCCATTACAGATTCGCACCGCGCTTAACATAGACAGCGTGCGTTCGAATCGTAAACGCTGGCAAAGTTTGCGCAAGCGAACGCAATGAACTGTCAATCACAAAGAGCGTTGGGCGACTTCAAGTTGACTTCAGTTCAGCGGATCTCGTCGATGAATCCATACTCGAGCGCCTCCTCAGCAGAGAGCCACCAGTCAGAGGTACGGCAGCGCTCAAGTATCTCGTCGGCAGTGAGAGATGACCGCGAAGCAAGCAGCTCGATACACTGCCGCTGCACAGCCATGCTCTTATCGAGACCGAGTTCGTACTGACTGGTCGTATAGCCCCATGTCGAACTGACCCGATGGATGAGAAGCCATGAATTCTTCCCCATCACCCGCCACTTGCCGATTTGCAGCATGACACCACCCATGGAGGCAGCGCAACCGATCACCTCGGTGTTGATAGCACGTCCGGCATTCCGGACCTGGAGACACAGGTCGATGAAGCCAAAACCAGCCACAGAGTTTCCGCCAGGACTGCAGATAAGCAAAGTCAGGTCACCAGAGCTGATTCCCAGAGCACGAGCCAGATCCTCCTTTGCCGTAAGGGCAGTCGCGTCGCTGACGCGGTCGATAAAGCGCAGCGCGCCGTGCCGTGCCGGCTCCGCCAGCATCTCGCGCCTCTCAAGTTGAGACAGCATGCGCCTCGCCCTTTTTGCCCTGGTTTCCGCGTTGCTCTTGCGCACGTCCAGGTCGGTAGCCTCCGAAAGCCCTTCACACAACGACGCGTTGATGGCGACCAGTTTTGACGTCGGCATCGATGAGGTGGTGGCAATGCCATCCACCAGACCAAATTTGACCGCTGCCTGAGCGTCAAGAAACCAGGTCTTGAGGTAGATCTTCTCCCTCAACTGCTCTCTCGAAAGCTTGCTCGAAACGAGCAAGGCATACTGCTGTTCCTGAAGACGCCTGAACCACTTGAGGTTCTCTTCCGCCTCGTAGGAATTTCCGTCCGTCAGACAGCGCACCTCAGTGATGTGAATCCAGGAGCGCTCGGTGATGTAAACCTCGTCAGCGGCACGCAGAACGACTGCGGCCTGCCCGCTTGCCCAGCCTGCGACCTGGATGATCACCTTTACTCCTCGCAACCGCACCCAACGCAGGAAGTCGTGAAGCGCCAGGGCGTCGATAAAGGACTCAATGTGAGCGTGCATGAAGATGTGAATTGGCAACGAGGAGTCGATGCGCACCCACTTCTCCACCCGATCGACCAGCGAACGTATCGCTGCGTAGTCGACCATGCCGTCCAGCAGATATGCCCGACTTTCAGCCGGTGAAGCGAGCCTGTCTACGATCTTGAGAAGAGAGTTTTCAGCGTCGGACTCTGCGGTCTCAACCTGGGCGATTTGCTCCAGATTATCGAGTACGGAGTTTTCGGAGGTTGACATGACGTTTCATCTCCTGTCGTCAGCGCGGCAAGCAAGCTCGCCGCGCTCAATAGTCCGAACTGTAGCCCTTACGCACCGGGCTGCCAGTTATGTGGTGGTTGAAGCCAGAATGCACCGGCGCGACCGCCTGCGCATTGGTACTCCGTTGGTTCACAGGACCAGTTAAGGTTCGCGAAGATGGCAACTACGCGGTCGATGACTTTGTCGTTGGCAGGAAAGCTCGGCACGTCGATCGAATACCTGAAGGTAGCGCCGGTTTTCTTCGACATTGTCGAATATTCGCCAATCAGGCGGTCGACAAGCGCTTTAGCTTCCTCCTCCACCTTATCGACAAAGTCAGCGTTGTTGATGACGCGCAAGAATGGTGCGCCGGGCTTACTTCTACTTTTCGCCATTGCATGCTCCATAAACACGGGGAGATTGGCTTATCGTGCGCTCAAGCAAGGACCACGGAGACGCCGAACAGAAGTCCGGCGGCCACTAATATGACGTAAGCTATCGCGTCATATCCGTTGAGCGCCAGGCAGTAGCTGACAATGACCATTGCAAGAGCAGGAAGAGTCAGATATGCGATGCACTCCAGTTTTTTCAGCGAAAGATTCCGCGGTCGCAGATATCTGGCTTCCAGTTTCAAACCAGCCATGCCGCCGATAAGCATGACCACCGAAATCATGACTGAACCCAGTAGCTCCATCCCAAGTTCTCCTGTTTTTCCTTCCGTGAGTCCTGAGAAACGCTTGCCTCATGAGGCAAAGCCCCATGAGAATCAAAGCAATAGAAGACAGCGATTGTGGGTGATTACTTCAAACGTCTCAGCGACAAACGGTTAGATCTGCAGCGTAATCAAAGACAAACGGTATTGACAAGCGCCAGAGTCCTAAAACTCAGACCCTCTCATGATTTCAGTGAGATTTTCGGCTGGCCAACCTGGTGGTGGACTCCCATAAAAAGCGGTGCTGGACTCCTCTTCTTTCGGCTAATCGAACGGTAGTATGATTACCCGATCGGGGCATCACTAATTCCAGACGGATTTTTACTGAGCAAAATACTAGAAGTAAGCAAACTCGCAAGATCTCATGCCGCGAAACAGACAAACCAACAATTCAGAA
This sequence comes from Candidatus Melainabacteria bacterium, assembly GCA_003963305.1. Lineage (NCBI taxonomy): Bacteria > Bacillati > Candidatus Melainabacteria > Candidatus Melainabacteria bacterium. The sequence continues at coordinate 137,363 of RXJR01000010.1, forward strand.
TCATCATCTCCTCTTGCAAATTTTGCGGTTTCTCTGCACCTCGACGATACTTCACCGATTCCGATTTACGAACAAATTGCAGATCAACTGGCGCATGCAATCGAGTCACTGGTGCTCATGCCAGGACAATTGATGCCTTCCACAAGACAACTAGCTGATTATTTGCAAATATCCAGAAAGACAGTGGTGCGAAGCTATGACAAACTGATCGGGCAAGGATTTCTTACCACCACCCGTGGTATCGGCACACTGGTTAGAGCATCAATTGCCAAACCGCCTGCGCTGCCAGCAAACGAGTCGGCACCGCTGAAACTGTCGGCCTTCGCCGAGCGCCTTCTACAGATACCACCAACTGCTTTGAGCTGCGGCGCTTTTGCACAACTCAACCATGGTGCCCCTGCGCCTGAGACGTTACCTGTTGCCCAATGGAAACAAATCATCAACAGTCATGCAAACCAGAACGAAAACAAAGAACTCACTAACGGACTGGAACCTTTTGGTCAGCCGGAATTGAGAAAAGCTGTAACAGCATATTTAAAACGCCAGCGCGCCATTCAATGCGACCACAAACGTGTGATAGCCCATGTCGATTCCACCACTCCGACGCGTTTAGCAACCCAGTTGACGATTGATCCAGGCGACCTTGTCGCCATAGAAGATCCCGGATACCCATATGCCCGGCGGTGTTTTCAAATGTTGGGCGCAGAGCTTGTGGCGATTCCTGTAGACAACGACGGCATGCAGGTAGAACGGCTCATCGATGAGAACAGGGCAGTCAAAGCTGTTTATGTAACACCATCTCACCAAGATCCTTACGGCGGCACGCTCTCGCTGGCTCGTCGCCACACCTTGCTCAAGTGGGCTAACAGAACAGGCGCTCTCATTTTTGAAGACGACTACGAAAACGAATTCTTCTACGGCAATTCAAACTTACCCTCGCTGTATTCTCTCGACCAGGGCGATCGCGTTATCTATCTCTCCAGTTTTTACAAAACTCTTTTCCCACTGTCTGACGCGGGAATTACAGTACTGCCTGAAAGATTGATCGAAGCTTTTCGGCGAGCTCAAGAGCTGTACAGCGGTGTAAGCTCTTCTCTGTCAATTCAAGAACAAGTAGGACTGACAAAAATTCTCGATGATGGCACACTCGAACGACAGATTCGCAAAGCACAATCACTGTATCAAAAGCGCCGCCACATAATGATTTCAGCTATTACCAGCCAGCTCAAGGGATTGTGCGACCCCATGAAGATAACAGGAGCGATGACCATCGTGATTCGCTTTGACCAGACCTTAAACCATTTGGATATCTCAGAATGCGCACAGCAAACAGGATTTCCATTAGCAACCACTGAGGCATACTACTGGCAGAACCCACCCAAAAATGAATTCCTCACCTCGTTCGCCATGCTCGAAGAGAGCACGATTATGCCAGTGGTGGAAGATTTTACACGCAGACTCAAAGAACGCCGGCAGGCACGCTAAGTTCAGACACCTGAGTACCAGCGACAAAATCTCGAGCAATCCAGCGAAAGGTCTTGCGCACCGCATATGGTGCCTCAAAAGGCAAATTTTTTTGCCGCGAAGCCCTTAACGGAAAGGCAGGCACCGAAATGACAAAAAGACGCTGAAATGACGAAAAGCGGAAAGGAAAGGCTCGGCCGAAGCCGAAACCTTCCTTCCACGATGACTACTGGAACGTGAGAACTCCAAAGCCGTGTTCGCCACCTTCCGAAAAATCAGTCGGGTAGCCGCGCTCCTTGAGAGCCGCTTGCGCCCGCCTGATTGACGCGATCGGATACTGCTTCGGCACATCGATGGTGTGACCGCTGCGCACGAAGTCCAGTTGTTCGATGAGCATCAAGCAATACATGCAGAAGTCGTCGCCCTCCGTGGTCACTTGCGTCCACGTTACCGGTCTGGCTGCTGCTGCCCGGTGGCGACCGAAGTCGAGTACTGTTCCCATAATCTGCGCCCTTGACGAAGATGTTGATGGAAAGGATGCGCGCAACCGCAAGCGATAGCGCGCATCCAGTTCGAGTCAGAGTGTCAGCCGGCGCTCACCAGTTGACGACGACGAAGAAGCCGCCCTGGCGCCCCTCCGTCTGGTAGTTGACGCGCCGCACGTGAAGCTTGTCGATGCCGGTGAGCTTCTCGATGACGGACGCGGCCACGGCGGCATTGTGCTGCGCGATGGTGGTCTCGACGATGTGCGCGGCGCCCGGGCTGTAGGTGAATCCGGGTCCGCCCGAGACGGTGAGGAGGATGAGGCTCTGCTCGCCGTTGGGGATGCGGGCGGCGATGAGCGAAGGCAGGCTGTCGACGATGCGCTGCGCTTCCTGCTCCACGGCGATGGCGCGGTCGACCTTGCGGCGCTCGGCCAGCTGCGGGTCGGCGCGGTCCTCGCTCGCCTCCTGCATGATCTGCTGCGCGCGGGCGCGGACGGAGGCTTCGGTTTCGTCGAAGATGCGGTTCATGTCGAGGCCGATGATGGTCTTCATTTAAGGTCACTTCCTTAACTGGGTTGCTCTTTCATGCACCAGATGCAGTGCATGTCCTTCATCCTGAACTCTATCTGCGAACCCTCTCCGAGCGAGCTATGTCCTCCCGCACTGCAGATGCAATGTGAAAAACAAACACTAGACCGCTGGGAGATAGCTGTTTTGGTTTTAGGTGGGCTAGCAGGAAAGAGTTAAGAGATACACCCCAAACTAAACGTCCGCTCATACAGATCACAAGAGCTACGAAAAGGTTTAATAATGCGGCTTTCCAAACTTTTTAGCCGCCCCCCTGTGCCTCTCTCCAAAAGACGGCGCCCGTGCCAATTAAGCATGTGCATTGCTAGCGCATCCTTAGCGCAACTCGCGCGGTCAGCAACGGTCCGTTACCTTTACACATTTGTACACATTCCGTTTTAATGTTGGTCCAATACCTGAGTGCGCTAGAGAAAGGCTTTTTAGCCGGAAAATCATCTCCGTCTCGCGCCCTATTTGACACCGCATACAGTATCAAATTCGCAGATCGGAGAATGCCGCCACAAGGGCGAGCCAGAAAAGCGAATGAGCGCTTGAAAACCGCACGACCACTAATTTATATCACTTTTAAAATTTCCCAAAACATGTCAAACAAAGAAACAATCGCACAACCCTTCATCCCCCTTTCGTATATACAAAAGCCGCAGGACAAGCGCCATTCCACCTGTTTGCGCTCCAGATCACCATGTTATACTAGGCCTATCATCACTTGCTCTTCAGTGAGAAGCTGGTGCCTGGGGCAACAAGCAAAGACAGTCAGGAGCTGAATTCGGTCTTTGACACAGCATGTAATGCTAACTAACTCCCAACCATTCCCTGAAAAGTTTTCGGCACTCGTGCCCGTAAATGCAAAGCAACGCAGCTTCTCGCGTATCGGCGCCATGACGCTTGGAACAGCTATTCAACGACATCTTCAACAAGAGAAAGCGTCGTTCCACACGCCCGGTCACAAAGGGCGCGAATTGGCGAAGAGCACAAACTCTTTGCTTCAAGCCGATTTGACCGAACTGCCTGGGCTTGATGAGCTTTCCAATCCCGAAGGAGTGCTTCTTGATCTGGAAGCTCGCGCCGCTAAGATGTGGGGTTCAGCGGGCAGCCTGATTTCAGTTAACGGCGCCTCTGCCGGAATCATTGCAGCAATGCTTGCACTGACGACGGAACGCAAAAAGTTTCTCGTACCGCGCAACGCACACCGCTCTGTCATCAACGCTATGGTTGTTGGCGGCATCGAGCCGATCTGGTACGAACCCACCTGGGATGCTCGTTGGGGCACATGGGGTGCTGTTTCGCCAGTTTCTGCGCGCAAAATTCTTTCCACTTGCAAGGCTTCAGAAGTGGCTGGAATGCTTGTTGTTTCGCCGACCTATGCAGGTGCGGTTTCAGATATCGCCTCCATTGCAGACAGCTGCCATTTCAGAGACATTCCTTTATTAGTAGACGAAGCGCACGGAGCACACTTTCTGCCTGATGCCTGTGCTCCTTCTTCAGCTGTCACATGCGGTGCAGACCTGACTGTACACTCACTGCACAAGACGCTTTCCGGCATGACGCAGACCGGCATGATACACCTGGGCGAATCACCAGTTTTCCGAATCGATATCGATTTGCTGAGAGCGCAGCTCAATTTGATTCAGAGTTCAAGTCCAAGTTATCCAATGCTCCTCTCAATTGAGCAAACGATCACCTTGCTTGAAACGAACGGCAAGAATCTTCTCGCCCACTTACCTCATCTGCGCGGTCGTCTGGAAGATTCGCTGGCAGACTGCCGACGCTTCGAATTTTACACAAGTCGTTTCGAAACCGATGCACTACATATCTGCATCGCGGCACGAGGCGCCAGAGCAGAGCAGCTCTATGATTTTTGCGTCGAGCGCGGTGTCTTTCCTGAAGCTATCCTCGGACAGGGCGTACTCTTCTTAATGGGAATAGGCACAGTCACTGAAGACGTCGCCGAACTGGCCAAAGTCCTTCTAGATTTCCACACTCAAAATCCCGAAACCGGAAGCCTCGCAGATGACGGCGTCTGGCATTTCACCGAGATCGAACAGGTGCTCAGTCCTCGTCAGGCATTCATGTCGCCATCGCAGATGGTGCCCGTACATGAAGCCGTGGGACGCATCGCCGCCGAGTGTGTCGCGCCCTGTCCACCAGGCATTCCGGTCTGTGTACCGGGTCAACGGGTTCATCCTGAGGTAATGAATCTGACCAGCGTAAAAAAAATTCGAGTTGTGCGTGAGCAACTCACTTCCGAGTAAAAGCACGAGGAATATCATGGAAATTATCCCGCCCGCTGATGACCTCTCGTCGTTCCTAGCAATACTGCCAACGCAAGTCGCAGAAGCAGTGCAAAAGGACACAAACGGGCTGTACGAAGTTGTTCTGGATCTAGGTCGTCTTCCAGAAGCACGCTATCTCGACAAGCACACGACGCACCTCTCTGACACTCCGGTTACTGAAAAGGATCTCGAACACGCCATCGAAAGAATCGGTCAGTTCTCCGGCGACAACCGCGCCGGAATTGAACGCACCCTGCACAGAATTTCCGCAATTCGCAATCGCACAGGAAAAGTGATCGGACTGACCTGCCGTGTTGGACGGGCGGTTTCAGGAACAATCAGCATCATTCGCGATCTTGTCGAATCCGGAAAATCAATCCTCTTCCTCGGACCGCCTGGAGTCGGTAAGACTACAAAATTACGCGAAATGGCTCGCGTGCTCGCTGACGAAATGGGCAAGCGCGTCATCGTAATCGACACATCCAACGAAATTGCAGGCGACGGCGACGTGCCTCACCCTGCCATCGGCAGAGCACGACGCATGCAAGTGTCTCACCCAGATGCACAGCACGCCGTCATGATTGAAGCAGTCGAGAACCACACGCCAGAAGCGATCGTCATCGACGAAATCGGCACCGAGCAAGAATCGGCAGCCGCCAGAACAATCGCTGAACGAGGCGTCGTGCTAATTGGAACTGCGCACGGTAATGCGCTCGAAAATCTGTTGAAGAATCCAACCATGGTCGATCTCGTGGGCGGCATTCAGACAGTTACGCTCGGCGACGACGAAGCGCGACGTCGAGGCACGCAGAAGACCGTGCTGGAACGAGCAACCGAACCAACTTTCGACATTTGCATCGAAATTCTGGACAGACAAACGCTGGCTGTTCACAAAGACGTCGGTGAAGCTGTCGACCAACTGCTAAAAGGATGGAAGATTCATCCAGAAATTCGACGACGCGACGATGCGACGGGAAACTTTTCTGTCGTACAAACGCCGGAACCAACGATTGCAACAGAGGGCCTCGCCCCTTTCGCGCAGGACTGGGGCACCCCACAGGAAACGCATTTGAAAATTTACCCTTACGCGGTCAGCAAGGGTTTATTGGAACGGGTGGTCAAAACGCTACAACTGCCCGTTGAAGTGGTCAAATCAATTGATGAGGCCGATGCGATTCTCGCGTTGAGAAGTTATGCCAGAGCAGGAGCGAAGATCTATTCTCTCGCCGAAGCCCGGCAAGTGCCTGTTTATGTCGTCAAAAGCAACAACCTGCCGCAACTGCAAAAAGCTTTGAGAGAAGCTCTTCATCTTGATGGAGAAAATGTCGGAGCGGTCGACATCGAGTCGGATGTGGATGAAACTGAAGTCGCCCTTGAAGAAGCGCGACAGGCAATCACTCGCGTCATGGACCGCCTGGAGCCGATGGAACTGAGCCCCCGACGAGCTTACATTCGTCGACTGCAACATCAGTTAGTGGAAAGATTCAACTTGAGCAGCCGCAGCATTGGTGACGAGCCGATGCGACGGTTGAGAATTCTTCCGCCAGCCGGTGCGCAGAAGAACCTGGGTTACATCTAGCCACAGACTTAAGCGAAAAACAAAACAGACGCGGTGCTATGACTGCGTCTGTTTATTTAAGTCTTTGCGATTCGAAGATTATGTATTGCGAATTTCAAGCTGTCCTAACAGATCGTCAGCCTGACCACGACCTGCCGCCTTTGCAGCCGCCATGTTGAGAGCCGCAATGCGATCCATCGTCGCTTGAATAGCTGCTTCATTCGCTTTCAAGGCCTGCGATGCAGCGTCAGTGCTCAAGCTAGCATATGGATTTCGGCCGTCTAGAGATTCGTTGGCAGCTTTTATTTGATCGGTCTGCCTGTCCAGATGCACCGACGAAACACCGTTTTCTGGACGGAAAGAAACATAATCAGGCTTTAACTGTGCTGACGCGCCCTCAATAGGGAGTTTGCTTACGTTATCGCCGCCGCCGTCGCCATGTTTACCCATTGTCGTCTACCTTCGTTCCTAGTTTTGTTGTACCACGCCTGCACAGTTGTCATGCGTTAGCCTTAGTAACATCACAAGCTCTGGCTGTGATATTTACATTCTTGCTTACACATATCCATTTGCCTATGGTGGAATTCCCATGGTCGGCAAATTTTTTGTTGTTTGATTCGGAAAGTTTGGGGCAATCGAATCGAAAGAAACGTTTTCAACTGCGAACTACTTGATGTTAGGTGACCCCTGGAGCGCAGTCAATTGGACGGCTCTCATGTTCGGCGCTTTCTTGGGGGAGGACCACCACTGATCGGGGGAGGGAATTGCAGGGGCGGGTCCGGGGGCGTGTCGTCCGTAGGGGGCTCATCGTCCGCGCCTGACGAGCTCTCCGGCTCTTCTGGTTCGATTTCCGACTCTTCTTCTATAGTTTGGTCCGGGTCTTCCAAAACTGGCTCTTCTATTTCCGCCGCTTCATAATTGGCAGCCTCGACAGTCGAATCGGAATGTTCTGACTCAGCCTGAACTTGCTGCCCTTCTTCAGTCTCGAGTGCCGCCGCCCTCGCCAGTTCATCAACAGACTCTGCTGGTTCAGACTGGGATGCTTCTAAATACTCGTCGACAGGGTCTTCTGAATCTTCGAAGAGCGCCTCCTCTAATAAATCGGCGAGCGGATCGGGAAAACGCTTTTGAGGCTCTTCGAGCGGACCCAGTCGTGGCGAGATGGCAAAAGCCCGTTCGGCTAAATCTTCAAGTTCGTCGTTTTCGGCAAATTGCTGCACAACAATCGGAGCACTCTGACTGGAGTTCGAGCCCACCCCTGAGGAAGTGCTCAACCCCGGCGGAATTGATGAAGCTTCCGGGGGCGGCTCAGGAATCGAAAAAGCCGGTTGTGCTGCCGTGTTAGCAGGAGATACGGCACCAGGATCAGGAGGCAGTGAGTAGGCTGGTTGCACTCTGGAATTAACTTCAGGCGGCAAAGCAGAATCCGACTGACCGTATGATACCGCTGGCGGTGCGCCAAAATCTGCTGGTTGAGGTGTTGCAGCTTGAGTAATCGGTGCCTGAAAATTTGAGAATTGAGCTCTGTCAGAGGGTGGAAAAGCTCCCGGCAATTGAGGTCTCACAAATTCGCTTTGCGCATCGCCTGGTGCCTGAATTGAGGAATATTGCGACTGGGATGGATCGTTTAAATACGAGTCTGGTCCAACGGTTTGATTAAGTGAGAGCGATACAGGGCTCTCGTCACGGTAATTAAAACCGGCACTTTCAGGCATTAACGGAGCGCCTTCGGCGAGGAAATTCTCTTGCACGGCCGTAGGAAATGGTATCGGTTCGATCGAAGACAATGTGTAGTCGCTATTTGAAAGAGAGTCGGCAACGAAGATCTGCAGCTCACGATGGAGCCTGCGCAATTCGCCCGTCAATTGTTTTAGATCAGGAGCATCACTGTCTTCGGTTGAACCATTGGCCGGACCAGCAAGACCCAACGTCGATATCAACTTCTGTCGAACAAACAGGTTTACTGATTTCGAGCCGGCAGCCCGTGCCAAGCGTTGCAATTCCTCGAACTGCTCCGGTTTCAAATTGATGACGATCTGATGTTCGCGCATGTCGACCTTTGCATCTTGCGGCTTACATCGGCATTTTAACAAATCCGACTGTACGAGATTAGCGGTTGCTAGACTAGCGTCGCTAGCAACTTCAACATTCTAAACGACAATATATCGATGCAAAGCAAGATTCTAGTAGCATCTGTGCGGTTCAAACCGGTACGTTTTGGAAAAACTACCCCGACCAACCCACCAACCAACTAACCTCAGAAAGCCCAGCCCAACTCCCATAAGCCTCACACAGTACTTCAAGCACGGTACGTGGTATCGCACGAAAGCTAACTGCTTTCACGATCTACGAACTTTTAGTGCGCCTAGATACTGCCCAAGGAGGGTTTATGCCACCGAAGACCGAACGAGTTATCTCCTTCAGCGATCGATCGTGGGTGAGACGCGAGTATCAACAGTTCTGCGGACGCTACGAACTGGACGAAACTAGCGGACTCTACTTCGACTCGGACACACCTTCAGCTCATCGCAAGCTGATCTCTCGCAACTTCCTCGAGTTGCCCCGCCCCTTGCGGGAAGCAGCACTGTACCTCGGTTTGACCGTCAGCACGACGAGCAACCGATGCACTGTGTCAGGCAATCAGTCGGCAGTCTACGGCGATTGGGAGCGCCAGGACGACCGCATCATGCCGCACCTGGAGATGAGCGCGTCCAGCCTCAGCTCCGCCGTCAGTTTGCCGCACCTGGTGCACGAGTGCTGTCATCTCTTCTGGGCGGTGCAAAGCAAAGCTGCAAAGCTTGCTTACATCGACCAGATGGTGGCACTCGTGGAACGATTCCGCGCTGATGATTTCGTCGAGGTAACCGGCTACGCTCAGGACTACTTCGAAGAATGGCGCAAGCTCATCAACGCCGACGGATACGCTATCGCCACAAGACGCAACCGCGCTCTGGAAAAATGGGCCATGGAATCGTTCTGCGAATCCGTAGCCAAGATCTGCTGCCCCAGCTACAAACAGGATGAGGCTCGTCAGACAGACGAGCTCCTCCAGGAACGGCTGCGGATCATGAGAGAAGAGTTCAATTTCGATCCTGCGAGACGACTTGCCGCCGCCTGAGGTGGTCTCATAGTCGTCTCACAGAATCGTCACTGGCGCTGCGCTGTGGTTGCAAAAAATGAGAGTGGGGCGTTACTGCCCCGCCCTCATTTTTCGTCAAACTTGCTATATGCCATAGTAACTAAAGCCCAAAGAAAAATGTTACGGAAGGCTCAGAGCCAATCCGCAAGCATTCTTCTTTGACTCGGCGCTCCGGTTCCAACCGTGAGACGAGGACTTGAGCAGGCGGAGATTGGCTAGGGAAAGAGTAGAGTCCGCCATCAAAGACAACGGAATCTACTTTTCCTCCGACTTCAAACCGCCTGTCACACCTGAATGAGTATGTCGAGGTTGACTCTTAGGCATTGATGCGCACCAGGTTGACAGCACCAAATGTGGTGATGTTTGCGTAAGGCTCGACGTAAATCGTAGATCCGGCGAACGCCGAAACGTGCGATCCCGCCTTAGCCCTCACATTCGCACCAGACTTAGCAACCACGCTTGAACCCTCATGAGCAATCACGAAGGAGCCTGGTTCTGCCGTCACCTTTGAGTTGTAGTGGGCAACAACGCGAGAGGAATCGCTTGCGATCACGAACGAACCCGCCATGGCGAGTACTTCGCAATCAGCAAAAGCGATGATGTAGGAACCCGCCTCGGCGATCACCTTACCCTGATAGAGGGCGGTGGGAGACGAGCCCACTGATGCTGGCACGAAGTCATCGTGGGGGGAATCGGTTGGCATGCATATCACTCCGTTAGGTCTGACGCCTCACCATTTGGTTCGACGGAGATGGTTGGGGAAAATGTCTAAAAGACAAGGTCTTCGCACCGGCATTAGCCTGAGCGAAATGTCTGAAAGACAAGGTCTTCGCACTGGCATTAGCCTGAGCGAAATGTCTAAAAGACGAGGTCTTCGCACTGGTATTAGCCGGGGCGAAATGTCTAAAAGAC
>RXJR01000010.1:147831-233871 GCA_003963305.1 Candidatus Melainabacteria bacterium
GGGCGAAATGTCTAAAAGACGAGGTCTTCGTTGTGGCATTAACCCCAAGAAAACGACTGCAGACCCGGTCAAGCCAGAAGCGGGTGGTACCCGCTTCTGACCCGACTGGGTCACCAAAGGGGTCGCCCCCTCATGGTGCAGCGTCAACCCGCCGACAGCAGCCGAGTGCGCTTACGCGCGCCCGGCGACTTCGGCGAGATGCTCCAGCCCCTCGTTGTAGAGGGTGATGTCGAGTCCGGCACCCTGCGCCACAAGGGCGCGGTTGAACTCGGCGATGTCGAGGAGGCGGTACGCCTTCCCGAACAGCTCCGCGTTCAGACCGCCCTGCAGCGCCTTGGCCAGACCGACGATGTCGAAACCGAAAGCGCCGAGCTCGTCCGCAGACGGCATCAGCACATCGGCATCGCCCTCGTCCCACCGAGCCAGCACGCGGTCAGCATCGCTGCCGAACCGGTGCGAATCGATGGTCGACTCCGCCCACAGCTCGAGAACAGCGTCTCGTTCGGGGGCGATCGTTGCCAGTGACATGGTCATAACAGTTCTCCTTCTTAGCCCTGGAGGGCTGTTTTGACTAAGACAAAAACCTCCTGAGCGGTCATGTCTCCAGTCGGATGGAACGAAGCCAGTACCTTTCGGTCCTGGTAGTAATTACAGAGAGGTTTCGTCTCCACTCTGTAGGTGCGAAGCCGCGCCGCCACTACGTGCGGCACGTCATCGTCTCGCTGAGCAAGTGCGGCGCTGCAAACGTCGCAAATGCCAGCCTTAACGGGCGGACCATACTTCAGGTTGTAGGTTCGTCCGCAAGCTCTGTTGGTGCAAGTTCGGCGATTCGAGAGGCGATCGATCAAGTCGTCGTCATCGACATCCAGCAAAACCACAGTTTCAACCGAAGCACCCCAACTGGCGAGAAGCGCGTCGAACTGAGTCGCTTGCTCCTGCGTTCGCGGAAAACCATCTTCCATCGCTCCAAACCAGTAGCGAGGACGTGTCAATTCTCTGCGAACAATTGCCAGGGTGAGTGCGTCGGGAACGAGTGTTCCGTCTGCCAGATGTGCCGTCACCTGCTTACCGAAATTCGTTTGTTCAGCCTTCTCTCGTCGAAAGACATCACCGGTACTCATGGCACGAACGCGCAACGCAGGGGCTAACTTTGTTGCAAGCGTTCCTTTGCCGGAGCCGGGAGGTCCGAGAAGGATGAAGTATCGCGGTCGACGAAAGCGCCAAAGCAGCTTCCGGACCACAAGAAAACCGACCTCATTGAAGCAAGTCGCGACGAACCTGAGGCCGGCTTTCCAGGCTTTGAGAAGCGTGGTATTCATTGGCACTCCATTCAACCAAGACACTAAGTCGTCTCGGCAGGTCCACAGGTACAGCACTACGGATCACCGAAGTGAGCACGAGTAGACGAAAAGAAAGGTATTTATGAGTAAGGTTTTTAGACTGGTATTTGGTCTTGAAATAAGAGAAAGAGAATTTGAACCTAGTCTGATCTCATGGCTATAGACAAGATCATAAAGGCAACATTAAGACGAAGTTTGCAGGCGCGAGTACACCACTGTTCGTCATATGGATGAACGGAAAACGGCTACTGGTCAAAGGTTTCAGAACTTACGAGATCGAGATAGCGCAGCTGGAGCAGCTTTAAGAGCCAAAATCTACATAATCGTCAGCATTAGCGCACCTGAACGAGGAACCGGGTTGGCAAGAGAAATTGGTATGGAGCTAGCGACCATGATAGTCGGTGTGCCGACCGAGACCAAAACGAGATTTGGGCAAATGGCTTTCTTGCCAGCGAATCAACACGTCCTTGGATGTATTGACGAGTACAGAGTTTTCATTCTCTCCACCCAGATCAGGATGCAGAGAATCAGCGATAATGCGTCGTTTCCATGCTTTCAAGACATCTTCGACTGTGAAATCTTCTTCCACTGGAAGACCAAGCACCTGACAGGCTTTGCGAATTTCGGGCGGCAGGACGACTCGATTGATCGTGGTCAGGTCTTCTCTGGTGATTCTCTTTTTGCGCAGAAACCAGCTCTGCAGGTTGGTTGAGCCAACCGACTGGGGTGGCGCTCCTTCTCTGTCCATTTTCAGCAATTTCTGCTCGAGGGCACGGGCCTCGTGCTCGCGCCCGGTGTTGCGGTAAAAAACAGACATCAGGCTGAGCACACGCTTGTAATGGTCGCTCGTATCGCCAAAGGCTAGCTCAGCCTGACGCAGAGCCTGCTTGTAGCGCAGTTCGGCCTGTTCAATATCGCCTGAATGCCTGAAAGCATCTGCGGCAACGAGAAATTTTTTTATCGCCTCTACATAGAGATCGCGAGGTTCAAATTCGATTTCCGGAAGTTCGTTGTTGTTGTCAGTGGATTCCATTCTCACCATCTCTGCAGCTTATTAAGCTGCAGACAAACAAGCAGCTGATCAGATTCTCCAATTAATTGCCTTCTAAGAAAATACAGGAAAACCCAACATCAACTATAGGCTAATTTTCTCAGAAATCCCTGAAACACGACGTTGCCAAGACTTTGCAGAATTATAGGACCAGGTTAAACGAGCTTCTTTGCATCACTCCCCCATATATAAAGCACCATATGCAGCAGAAAACTCTACTGAGAACTAGAGCATCATAAATTCGTGGTCTCGGCGAACGCACCACATATGACACCAATCTGGCGTGAGTGACTGAGTAAAATTGAAAGCCTGTTTAAAATTTCTGTTGTGGTGGATGATGTTATAAAGACAAGCAGGCTTGCAATCGAGGATGGATCGTGGACAACAAAGATTCGTCAGGTCAAAACCCGGCCTCAAAAAAGACCGCAGACGATTTATCCAAGAAAATTCTTGGCTCAATGCAGAAGAAATACACAGGTGAAGCGACCGGCAAGTGGATGGCGGATATAAAAGCTGAGCCGCCGGCCACGAAGACAGTTTTGCAAGGCGATCCCCTGAGAGAGAGCAGCATTGTCTGTCTCGACAAGTTCTTTGATGATTTCGACCGCTACTCATATGAGCTGGCAACGCGCGAAAAAGATCCGATCAAGGTCATCTGCAACCGACCCAAGGCACCTGCAACTGCGACACAGCCACAGCTCAGCGATTCGCTAGTGATATTCCAGGGCTCGGTCATACACGCGCAGTGGGCGCTCGTCATGCAAGCAGAAGTGACCAAAATCAACGCATACATCGTGCCGGCAGAGTATCTCAGCGCTTTTCCCGGGCGAAAAGCATTCTTCACAACGTTTATGGAGATGGACGCCGGAACGGACAAAGGTCAAACCGTCTGGACTGTCGATGACCAGCTCGTGCTCGATTCGATGATGTCGTACATTTCCAAAAAGCTTTTCGGCAGTCTTATTCGAGTTGCAGGCGGGGCGGAATTGCGCAATGAGTATTTTTCACTCAACTCGCTCAATACTCTGCCCAGTGAAGCGGTACAAGACACCAGCAGTCTTCCTGAACGTTTAAAACAGAGCGAACACACGCTGAACATGGCATTCGAGGGTTTCATGAGTACCATCGACCACGAGGTCGATCGGCTTGGAGCTATCGGCATGAAAGGTTTGCAAACAAGTGACATGGAAACGACTCGAAAAAGTATGAAGCGAGGCGCCGAGCTCAAGACTATTCGCGAGAGACTGCTTTTGTTGCAGGAAGAACTGAGACACACCATGAACGAAACAGGGTCAGCTTGAATGCCCCATATCTCATTCACTAAAAGAGCAACAAGCTGGAGCCTAGGTTCACTCATAGTCATAGCAACTGTGGTGGCACCTCTGCCCGCTCACTCAGCAGCAGATGCCACCGCACAGAAACTGTTCGAGAGCGGCGTGCAGCTAAAAAACAAAAGACAGTTCAGACCGGCGATAAATCTCTTCACTCAAGCCATAGCCGTTAACCCGAATTTCGCTCAGGCCTACAGAAGCAGAGCATCTTGCCTGATAGAAATCGACAACTTCGATCAAGCCATGACCGATGCAAACAAAGCGATTTCACTGGATCCTAAGCTGGCATTTGCATATTCTGACCGAGCCAAAATCTACAATGAACGAGGCAAGCACAAAGAGGCAATTGCCGATCTGACGCGAGCGATCGAACTCTCGAAAGACAAGCCTATGTACACCTTTTATCAAGATCGTGGTTCGCTCCTTAAAGAGAGCGGTGACGATAAAGGTGCCCTGGCAGATTTCACAAGCGGTTTGAAACTGAATCCGAAAGACTGCTGGCTCCACTACTTCCGTGCTTGCATCTATTACAAACACGGCAACTACAAAGACGCCCTTGCCGATGCCTCTGAAGCGATCAGGACTCAAACCGCTGATGAAAAAGGTGCGTTCTATCAAATGAGAGCAAAATGTTACGACAAGCTTGGTCAGCCGGCTCTGGCCAAAAAAGACAGAGACACGGCCGATGCAGCAGTTGGTTTTGTGTGGGGCGAAAAGTAGAGGCGACACAATCTCTTGAATCGCCCAAACCGGCAACCTGACGAGAGTAGCACAAAGTATACTACACTTTATAATAACAAGAATAAAAATGAGAAGCGGAAGAACACCAGGTGTTCATCCACTCTCATTTTTACTTCGGATGCGAAAGCCGCAGCGCTGCCTTCACTTGCGCACAATCGAGATTGGCGTCGGAAGACAGAAGGCTGGCTACAGAGGCAGCAATCTCTGGAGTACGGAAGCTTATCTGATCGCCACCTTCAACAAGCACATCGGGCTTAGCATCAAGGTCCAACTGATCTGGCGCATAGCAACCAGAACGCAGCCCAACAGCGACTACATGCGGAAAGACTGCCGGTTCGGCAATCAAACGAGCATCGACGTAATTGAGAAAGCGTGACGATTGCTCACCACGCACCCAGCAATCGCACTTCAACATCGTTTGCGTTTCGGCAGCCAGTGAAAACTCGAAGGTAACGTCACCGCTGCCCTCGACATCGAACGTCAGTTGCTGACGCTGATTCCACATGTTGCCGTCAAGCCATGAGCCCTCATAACGACCCACGACCTGCTGGTCACGCCGCACTGTCAGCCACCACATCTGGTGAGCCGACCCGGCCCACAAGTTGTACGTAGTCGACTCAGTCTGCCGAGCCACAATCCACCTGGTCGCGCCTGGTTCGACGAACCATGAGGCGTGCACCGAGCGACCATCACCAGCTCCTGCCGCAGCCACCAGCACGTGCCCGGGGTGTCCCGGTCCAGTTACCCGAGCCAGTTGATGCGATTCCCAACCAGTTCCGTCGGCGGCGTGAATGATACCGCCAAAAGAGCAGTTAGCAACCGATGTCATTCCGAGCTGTTTGCACAACTCGACTGCCCAGAGATAAGCCTCGGTCCAGCCGTCGGTGACTATCTTGCCCCCGTGCCAGCCCGTGCGAATGATCTTGCCATCCTCACCAATCACTCGGATGAGGATAACGGGAGCATCCGGCGCAAATTTGCGCAGTTTGTTCAGCACAATCGACCCGTGGTTAAGCGGGTCACCGGCGAAGTTCTGCAGCTGCTGCTCGCTCACCAGCGGTGCACCAATGATGGTGACATCGGCGGCGAGGTCGCGCACTGCGAGCACTCTTGCACCGCGCAGCGACTCCAGAGAGAAGCCGCTGTCGATGACGATCAAACAGGTTTCGATAGCGTTATCCATACTCCTCCCTTCTGTCGCTGAGCGACTGTTGGGGCTCGGTGAATGCAGGAACATTCACCGAGCCGGTGAAACGATACCGCACTGCCGCTATGAGGAACAATCATGCAGCTACTCACGGTCACGGTGCTCGACGACGACCTCGGCCTCGATGCCGAGTTCGAGCGTCAGCTCCGCGAGCATCTCCGCACACTTGATGGCGAAGAAGCGAGACCGATGCTTACCTCCGGTGCAACCGAAGGCGATGATCAGGGTCTCGTGGTAGTTGCTGTGGCTGAATCCACGCAGACGGCGGCGCAGGTTGGTGCGCATGTCACTGAGGAATCCGACCACGTCGTCCTGGGCCAGGATGAACTCCTGCACCGGCGCGTCGGCTCCAGTCATGGCATGAAGAGAGGGCTCGTAAAACGGGTTCTTCACCCATCTCACGTCCTCGACGATGTGCGCAAACGGGGGCGGTCCGTACTTGAAGCCGAACGACAGCACCCGAATGTTCTTGATGTTGCTTGTGGTCATAACAGTGGTCCTTTCTCGAGCAAGTCTTCAAGCGCGGAACTTGAGTACCTGCAACGGATGAGATACCGCGTACGGTGGCAACGAAAGTCCACCGCGGTCACTTACCTTTGCCCTTAGCCTTGCTGCAACCGGGTGTTAAGATCGGTGACAGTGCCGGTATGAGCAAAGTGATGATGGTCAGCAAAGTGCGGGCGAACCACGCCAGTATGCTGACTGTGATGTTGAAGATGAGCACCAGCAGCGCCTTTGCCACTGGCAGTCCATCCATTCCTGCCAGAGCAAACAATATGACTATGAAAAAGCCGATCATAAGCAAAGGCGACAGAATGGTTTGTTGAAAGAGCAGAATCAGATTGGGCATGGCTGACTACCTCAGACGGGAACGACCGCCTTCAAGCCACCCCACGCAAGCAAGGAAAACCTCCCCGCATGGAGAAAAGTCCACGATCAGGGGAGGAAATAGTTAGCTAGAGAGCTTTACTGGGTTTTAGATGGGTGCTTTTTGTGAGATGAAAAGAAAGTACCCTCACCCTAATGTCTGAAAGGCAACATTAAGTAGGGGATACAGCTTCTTTGAATGACGAAAAAGGGCGGAAATCACCAGTGTAGTAGCAAATCTTACGCCTAGCGCAGCTATTAAACCGCGCTAATCTCCTTCAAAGCCAAACCGTATTCAGCTTCGGCTGGCAAATAATGAACTCAGCGGCGGGGCAGATCGACGACTTTGTCCTTGCAATATTGAACCAAAGGTCTGAAAGAGTCTGGCAAAGTGCCGTCGTCATAGGTGACATGGTGTTGTTTGGCACCATCTTTAAAAGTGAAATCGTACTGAAACATGTCACAGGCCCCAGAGGTTATGATCTCGCCTTTCCTGGCATCGCTTGCCAGGCCACTGTCAGCGATCAGTGTCTCGAGTTTGTGCCTATCTCCTGAGCTCAAATCGGCCAGGTTTTGCTCGTACTTTCGATTCACTCCGATAAAGCCGCCCGTCTGCTTGTAGATGAAGACTTTGGCGTTTGCATCAGGTTTCGTATCCACTGGTTTCGGCTCCGTTTTCCTGGGTTGAGTTTTAACACCGCCATCGCTGGCATAAGCATCAATCAATCCGATAAAACCGGCCGAAATTAATGCAGCTGATGCTAAGAAGACAAGAGTGGCAGGGATAATTCGCACAAAGTCATACCTCGTCGACGATCAAAAGTATCCGCTATTGGCAAGTCGGAATAGAGCAGCATTCAGGGTTCGGATAGAAAATCGCAACAAAAACGCTCTTCCCCTGACCTATATTCCAGAAAAAAACTGACGGTGCTGAGCCTACTTACTGTTATAAATGACGTGGTAACTCGTACTTTGGTCCTGGCGTTGATGAATTACTTAGAAGCTGTGCAATACATCCAGTCCTTTCCCGACTCGGAAAGAGACAGTCATGGCTCGCGCAGCTTGACGATGAGCGTCGAAACGATGCGAGCGCTGTTAAACAGGCTCGGCAACCCGCAAAATGGACGTCACACAATTCACATCACAGGCTCCAAAGGAAAGGGCAGCACCTGCATGATGGTGGGCTCAATCTTAAAAGAGGCAGGCATCAGAACAGCCTCATACACGAGCCCACACCTCCACTCCTACAACGAACGCATTGCCATTGATCTGGAACCTATTTCAGATGAGCTCTTCGTGCGCGGTCTGACCGAGATCAAACCTGCGATCGAGGCTGAGCTGGCTGCTAAAAGCGGCTACATTTCTACATTCGGTATACTGACCGCTCTCTTCTTTCACATCACCAGAAACATTCAACCTCCAATCGACTGGCAAATCGTCGAGGTCGGACTGGGTGGAAAGTATGATGCCACCAATGTTTTCGATACAAAAGATATGGTCATTGTTACTCCGATCAGCCTGGAACATACAGAAGTGCTCGGCGTCAGCCAGTCTGAGATCGCAGCCAATAAGGCGGGAATAATTACACCCGGTTGCACGACTGTTCTTTCCGCCCAAAAAGATGCATCGGTGCGAAACGTAATCGGGCGCCAGTGCCACATGGTAGATGCAACCCTGATCGACATAAACAGCAGGCCTTTCAAGCTCA
Source organism: Candidatus Melainabacteria bacterium (assembly GCA_003963305.1). Taxonomy (NCBI): domain Bacteria; kingdom Bacillati; phylum Candidatus Melainabacteria; species Candidatus Melainabacteria bacterium. The sequence goes on from RXJR01000010.1 coordinate 156,077, forward strand.
AATCGCACAGTCACGAGCTTTCCGGGCAAACTTTTACCATAGAAAGTCCGCTTGGCAGTCTGGATTTAGAATTGTCACTGCTGGGCGCGCATCAAATCACCAATGCCGTTACCGCGGCCATGGCTTGTAAAGCCCTGGCACAAAAGGGTGTCTCCATCTCAGACGAGAATATTGCTGACGGTTTAGCTGATGCGACGATTAACGGCAGGTTCGAAGTCATGCCGGCATCATCCAGAAACGGAGCACCCCCTTCCCCAACAGTCGTTCTCGATGGAGCACATAATCACGAATCAGCTGCAGCACTAGCTTCTGCACTGAAGGCACTGTTCAAGACCAACAAATGCATTTTCGTCGTGGGCGTAAACAACGACAAAAATATCAATGCCATATGGCGAGAACTACGCCCACTCAGCAAAACCGTTATTTCGACTCGTTCACAGAGCATGAGAGCCATGGACCCCAAGCAGATAGCAGATGCTGTCAGCTTCCAATCAGATCCGCTTTCAGCTGCCACAAACTCAGTGCCTGAGGCAATCAAGCTCGCCTTCGATTCAGCAGAGCCCGACGACATTGTCTGCATCACCGGCTCACTGTATGTGGTGGCAGAAGCGAGAGAATATTTGCTCTCCGAACAAGCTAAACACTAAAGCTTAACCACTCAGGCCGGTTCACTTAGGCAAGCTATGCCAGATCTCTGAATCGTCGAGTTCACGCGCTGATTGCGAACGGGGTGTGTAGATAGTAGGAGGAGACCCATGATGCGCTTTTGCATGAGGTTTATGGGCAGGCTTGTGGGCGTTGAGAGAATTGCCGGCTTTGCCTGCTTCTTTCGTACCTGAAACAGGCTTTCCATCGAGCTTTGCCTGCAGAGCATGCAATGCTTCATCCGTGTTTTCAGGGTTGGTGCCTTTAGTGTTTGCCTTAACTTCCGGGTCAGCTCCGGAGTGGCCTGTAACGTCAGCAGGAAGGATCGGAGCCGAACCGGCATGAACTTCGGCAGGACTGACGGTGGAAGTCGCTGATGGTTGTCCGGCAGCGGCGGTTGTCGTCTGACTGGAAGCAGCTTGGGGTGAAGCAGATTGAGATGATTTAGCTTGTGGCGCACTCGGGGCTGATGTAACTGGTGATGGCGTGCCGGTAACCGTCGTCGGCGGCGCAACCGAAGGTGGTGTCACCGCCGGCGGAGTTTGACCGTTGATCAAGTTAACCACAACTACGGCACAGGCAGCGATCAACCCGCCCACGACACCAGCCATCAAGGTTGCTGACTTACCGTCTTTCTTATTGCCCTGTTGCGGTTTGCCTGTCATCGCCTTGGCAGGCATTCTCGGAGCGGGTTGAGCAGCCTGAGGCGTTTGAGCCGCGGCCGAAGCCATTTCTTCGATGTCTGATTTCTTCATGCGCTTTGTCGGAATGACCGATTGCGGATCGCGCTTCAACTCTTTAGTTGCTTCACCCGCCGCCGGGTCGACAACCACTTTCCCGGGTGGCAGCGTGCGAAACAGGGCCTCACTATCAGCAGGAAAAATTCTATCGATCGCATCTTTCAGCTCAGCCATCGACTGATATCGCTTGTCTGGATTTTTCTCCAGACAGCGCATCACCACAGCCTCCACCTCCGGGGAAATTTTCAAATCAGGAGCAGAATCAGCAAAAGAAGGGGGTTCCAGACTGACAACCTTCTGAATCGTATCGAGAAAACTTTTCCCCACGATCGGAACGCGCCCGGTTAGCGATTCGTAGAGGACCGATCCCAGCGAGTAGATGTCAGAACGAGCGTCCATGTCATGTCCATTGCATTGCTCAGGACTCATATAGAGCGGACTGCCCCAGATCTCGCCTGATTGGGTCAGACGTTGAGCCTCTTCGCCAATCTGGGCTAAGCCAAAATCAACAACTTTGACGAACTCCTGACCACTGATGTCCATCAACATGATGTTGGCCGGCTTCAAATCACGATGCACGATGCCGTTACGATGAGCGTGTTCAACGGCGGCACAGACCTGCCCAAAAATGTTTTTACAACGTCCCGGAGAAAGCCGCTTTTCTGCATTGATCAAATCTTGCAAACTGCAGCCCTGCAGGAAATCCATGACGAAGTAAGGTTGTCCATTTTCAATAATGCAATCGAAAACGGTGACGATGTTAGGGTGATTCAAGCGACTGAGAGTTTTAATTTCGCGTTCAAAACGCTTGAGCAGCATCGGTTCGGCCATCATCTTTACTTTCAGCGTCTTGATGGCAACGATACGATCGACCAGTTCCTGCTTGGCTTTATAAACAACGCTCATGCCGCCTTCGCCAAGAGCATCCAGTATTTCGTAGCGTCCGCCCGCTAACTTAGTGCCAATCAGAGGATCTCGCATAGATTTAGCGAGTCTGGCATTGATTTCCTCGACCGACGGAACGGGCGTTTTTACTGTTTTTTCTTCTTCGTTTGCCACAACATTGTCTCGACAGAACTACAGTCTACAAACTTCAGACCTAATGGTACCCGAACTACCTGACCAAAAGCCCATCGTAACATCCAAAAGCGACTCGAGCTTATCTTGAATTCTCAACGCTGCGGTTGAAAAAATTACGAGTAAGATCTCGAAACGCCGGCAAGATCGAACCGATACCGCATATGGTGCAATCAACGCTGACCGCGAACGCTCTCGAGCACCTCGGCGATCGGGAAAGGGAACGGAATCAGCTGCCCAAGCGTCAGGCAAAGGATTTGGCCATTCTTACCCTCGCCGATCACGTGCGTTTCGAAGCCGAACTCGCTCAGTGACTGTCGGCAGTTGCAGCACGGCCAGGGGTCCGAGCCTTTGGGAGCATGCACGGCGATAGCCAGGAAAGCCTGAAACTGCGTCAGTCCAGCCGCTTCAGCCCGCTGCAAGACGCCGTCTGCGATGGCTGCCTGAATGGCCCCTTCTTCCGCGTGCTTTGTCTGCGTGTAGCCGCAGTTCTCGACATTGCAGCCGGTGTAGATCGTGCCGTCGAAAGTGAGCGCCGCCGCTCCAACGTTGTAGTTGGAATAAGGCCGATAAGCCCTTTCAGCCGCCGCTTTAGCAGCATCGATGAGACGACGATAAAGCGGTTCGTCGGCTTTCGACACCTCGATCAGCTCCGGTGCTTGAAGCAAAGGCTTGCGTGTAGTGCTGGTTCGAATCAACCCATCCTGCATATTTTTCGTGCTCATGTCCGTGTGCCTGTATCTGCCACAATTGTGACAGCGATAAGAGTTCTCTTCAAGAACCGCAAGCAACACCAGATACGGTTGCAACCTGCTGGTTGAACGCATCGGGAATTGCCTGAAACTCAGTCAGTCTCAGGGTCGAGCTCAGGGGTCTCTGCTTATGGGCCAAAATGCCTTTAAAACTGGCAAAACAGTTAGCGCAGTTGTTTAGCTAGCGATGTGAAAGCTCTCATGACGCGCTTTACAAATAAACGAGCCCTATCTGTGAGTAGCTGCGCTATGCGCAAAAGCCGCTTGACATCACCGGCCGAGCATGAAAGCACCACCTGACAACCGACTCGATCCTATCGCAACTGAGAGGGCTGCTAAACATTCAACTGTTCCTGAAGCGGTTCTCTATGCCCTGATTGGCTCTCTTTGCAGGCTGGACCACTTCAGACTGAGGAAAACTTGCAGTCGCTACTCCTGTCGACCACTTGACAAGCCTGGCTCCCTGTCGGCTTTTCATAGATCTAGTTAACTTGGATACTTCCGAGTCTTTTAACTAAGTTCTGTACGTACAGTTACTTCACTTCTCCTCTCACCAAGCTTACTTCTACTAGCTATTTTTTCTCTCTAGGCGTCTCTCTTACTGGTTCCTGCCGGGACTGGTATAGACACACGCTCTGACGAACGGCAGGCAAAGACAATGAAAGTCACTTCAGAAGCTCTGAAGAGGCTGGGCGTGAGCTTTGTCCGTGAAACTTCGGGCATCGCTGAGTACACGCTCACGAGCAACGGCCTCAAGATTCTCCTTCTTGAACATCACCTCGCTCCTGTTGTGACCACGACGATCATGTATCGCGTCGGTTCTCGCAACGAAGCAGTGGGTTTTACTGGCTCGACGCATTTTCTCGAGCACATGATGTTCAAGTCAACAAATGACCACGACAGCGCCAGAGGCAACGGCTTCGTGGACATGCTCAAACCGACCGGTGCTGATTACAACGCCTACACGGGCGCCGACAGCACAAGCTATGTCATCTGCCTGCCCAGGGAAAAGCTCGGTCTGGCCCTCGCTCTCGAGGCCGACCGCATGCGCAACCTGAAGCTGAAAGATGACGAGCGCGAGTCGGAGATGACTGTTGTGCGTAACGAATTCGAGATCGGCGAAAACGATATCGATGACGTGATGTACAAGCAGCTCATGGCGATCGCTTACGCAGAACACCCGTACCACCACCCGATCATCGGCTGGCGAGATGATGTCGAGCAGGTCCCACTGTCTCGCATGCAGGAGTTCTACGACACTTTCTACCACCCCAACAACGCCACGCTGGTTATAGCGGGCGACTTCGACGCGGAGCAGGCGCTGAGCCTGGTGCGAGACAGCTTCGGCAAGATTCCGAGAGCTACGCATCCGTTCCCGACCGTCTATACGCGAGAGCCGAAGCAAACGGGCGCTCGCAGCTTCGAGCTGAAGCGCGAAGGCATGGACAATCCAAAGCTCGTGATCGGGTTCCCGACACCGGCTGCAAGTCATCCAGACCATCATGCTCTTGCTCTCGTCGCCGACTTGCTGGGTAGCGATTCGCAGACGACCAGCCGTCTCCACGCAGCACTGATTGAGCCACAGCTGGCTCTCGAGTGCAGTTCTCACGTTGCGGCATCGCGCGACCCAGACCTGTTCATGCTGAGCGTGACGGTGAACGGGTACGACAAGATCAAGCTTGTCGAGAAAGCCATTTACGCTGAACTCGAGCGCCTCAAGCGCAGAGGTGTCGGGCAGCGCGAGATGGCACGGGTCAAGCAAGCCAACCGCAACGGCACGACCCTCCTGAGAAGCGACCCGATGAGGCACGCAGAGCAAATCTGCGAGGCCGAAGCGATCGCAGATTGGACCTGGGCTGTCGAGTACGACGACAAGTACGACGCAGTCACGAACCAGGACATCATGCGGGTGGTGCGGCAGTATCTCACCATCGACAACAGCACGACCGGCAGAAGCGCACAGCCGGACAAGAAACGCCACAAGAAGACCGCTGTCGACACCGCCAGCGATACCGGTGACAGCAACAGCAGCGAAGAGATCGAGCTGCCGGTGCCGCTTCAGCCTGAAGCCGCGTCAACCTCAGCTGTCGTCAAACCGACGGCTCTGGCGGCGAAGGTGGAGCGTTTTGTGCTCGCAAACGGTCTCAAAGTTTTGATTCTCCCCGTTCCAGATAGCGGGGTCGTCTCGGTCAGCGGAGCCATCCGCGCCGGAACAAGCCTGGCCGGCACGAACTGCATGGCGCCTGAAATAACTGCGAAGATGCTCAAAGCTGGTGCATGGGGGCTGAATAAGCGAGAAATCGCCACTCGGCTCGACAGCATCGGCTGCGATCTCAGTTTCAGCATCGACGAATTCGCCGTTACTTTCGACTCCACGTTCGCCGCCGCAGCGGTTACTGACTACTTGACTCTGCTTGGCACCGTTTTGCGGCAGCCGAGATTCGCGCCCTCTGAACTGCGCCGGGTGAAGAGCGATACGGAGGCGGAGGCTCGCGCCAACATTGGCGAGTCTTCGACAACTGCAGGGATCAAGATCGCGCAGGCGCTCTACCCGCGCAACCACGTTTATTACCGCCAGTCCCTCAAGACTGAGCAGAAGCACGCCAAGTCCACCTCAATCAAGGAGGTGCGCCAGTTCCACGCCGAGCACTATGTGCCACGCGGCACTGTGCTGTCGATCGTCGGAGACGTCGACCCCGCTTCGGTAAAGGAGACTCTAAACTCTGTGTTCGGTGACTGGACAGGCGGCAAGCCCGCTCCGGTCGTCGTACCACCCGGGGAGCTCCCTGCGCAGAAGCGGCGTATCAACGTGCCGCTTTCGGGCAAGTCGAGTGTGGAGATCATCATCGGCGTTCCAGTCAGCCTGAAGAAGGCTGACGCCGACTTCAGCGCTGCCGAGATAGCCAATGCGGCGCTCGGCATCGACACACTTTCATCCCGTCTCGGTGTGGCTGTACGCACCAAGTACGGTCTCACTTACGGGATCATGTCGTCCTTCGAAGACGTCAGGTTCGGTCATGCTCCATGGCTGATCCAGTTTTCCGTCAATCCTGCCAATGTCGAAAAGGCTCTCCGCGTGGTCGATGCAGTTGTCGAGAACTTCCTCGCCGAAGGCATCACCGAGCGTGAGCTGAAAGACGAAGCAGGTCGTTTGTACGGTCAGTACGTGGTCGCACTGCGCACCACCGCTGGCCTGGCCGCTACTCTCTGCGCTCGCGAATTCAGAGGCGCGCCTCTGCGTGACCTCGATCGTGAGTGGAAGAGGCTTCACTCGGTGACAAAAGCACAGGTCGACGAAGCGATGCGCAAGCATCTTCGATACGACAGGGCTGTCACCGTGGTCGTCGGTAAGTAACGCAACGAGCCCGCGCGTGCTGATATCATCAACGGTCAGCACGCCGGGCTCTCATCTGAGCAAGGGGACTTCTCCCCGAAAGGAAACTATTATGTCTGACAAAATCAAAGCTCTCGGTTTCAGCAAGGTGCAGGAAGCAAAGGGCATCGTCGAGTACCGACTCGACAGCAACGGCCTCAAGGTTCTGCTCTCGGAGAACCACGCCAAGCCCGTGGTCACCTTCATGGCGCTCTTCCACGTCGGCTCGCGCAACGAGGCGGTGGGCTTCACCGGCTCCACGCACTTCCTCGAGCACCTGATGTTCAAGGGCACGCCGGCTCACAACCCGCAGGATGGCAACGGCGTCTTCGAGATGATGAAGCCGCTCGGCAACCTGCTCAACGCGACGACCTGGTTCGATCGCACCAACTACTTCGAGTGCGTGCCGGCCGAGCATCTGCCTCTGTGCATCGAGCTCGAGGCCGACCGCATGCGCAACCTGATGCTGCGCGTCGATGACCGCAACAGCGAGATGACCGTCGTGCGCAACGAGATGGAGCGCGGCGAGAACGAGCCCGACCGGGTGATGATGGGCGAGATGTTCGCGGTCGCTTTCCGCGAGCACCCGTACCACCACCCCACCATCGGCTGGCGCTCGGACGTCGAGGGCGTGTCGCTGGAGCGCATGAAGGAGTTCTACGATGTCTTCTACTGGCCGAACAACTGCACGGTGATGGTGCGCGGCGACTTCGACACCGTCGAGGCGCTCGAGCTCATCGCCAAGCACTACGGCAAGATTCCGGCGTCGCCGCATCCGATCCCGACCGTCTACACGGTGGAGCCGCCGCAGGAAGGCGAGCGCCGCTTCGAGATCAACCGCCCCGGTGACCTGCCCCGCGTCTGGGCCGGCTTCCATATCCCCCAGGCTGCTCACGAAGACACGTATGCGCTCGCTGCCATGCGTGCCGTGCTGGGCGGCAGCGGCTCCAAGTCGAGCCGTCTCTACAAGCGCCTGATCGACTCCGGTCTGTGCGCCAGTGCGTCTGCCAGCCACATGGAGCTGCGTGACCCGGGTCTGTTCATGGTCAGCGGCACCGTCTCGGCCGAGCACAGCGTCGACGAGGTCGAGGCTGCCATGTTCGACGAGGTGGCCAAGCTGGCGGCTGAGCCGGTCACGCTCGACGAGCTCAACCGCGCCAAGAACGCCAATCGCAAGAGCACCATCCTCGGTGCGCTCGACCCGATGGGCTGGGCCAACATGATCGCCGAAGGCGAGGCTTCGGTCGACTGGAAGTGGGTGATCGAGTACGACGACAACTTCGACAAGGTCACTCCGGCTGACGTGCAGCGCGTGGCGGCCAAGTACTTCGGTCGCAACAACCGCACGGTCGGTCACTTCATCCCCAAGAGCGAGGCGCCCGACGAGTCCGCTCCCGAGGCGGCTGAGTCGGTTCCCGCTGCCGCGGCTGAACCGGTGCAGGCCAAGACTTCGATGGCCGACTCGGTCGTCACCCGCACGCTCGCCAATGGCATCAAGGTGCAGGTGCAGTCGAACCGTGGTTCGGGCGCTGTCTCGATCAACGGCAAGCTGCGTGCCGGTGGCGTCTTCGGCGGCGGCGTCGAGCTGCTGCCCGAGCTGACGGCATTCCTGCTCACCCGGGGCTCGTCCAAGTACAGCAAGACCCAGGTGGCCGAGCTGCTTGAGGACATGGGTCCGGGGGCTTCCCGCCTCTCCTTCAGCCCCGACACCTTCGCCGTCAGCTTCGGCGGCACGGTCGTTGCGACTGACTTCAAGCAGTACGTCGACATCGTCGGCGACCTGCTTCGCAACCCGCTCTTCCTCGACGAGGAAGTGGCTCGCGCCAAGCAGCAGTTCGCGTCGTTCCTGACCAAGAACGCCAACAACACGGGACGTGTCGGACAGAACGCGCTCATGCGCGCCCTCTACGACAGCACCAGCCCATACTTCGGCAAGACTTACGCCGAGCTGGGTGACGAACTGGCCGGCATCACTGTCGACCGGATCCGTCAGTTCCACAGCGAGCACTACAGCCCCAAGAGCCTGATCATCTCCATCGTCGGTGACATCGATGCGGCCGAGGCGTTCGCCCTGGTCGAGTCGGTGTTCGGCGACTGGGATGGTGCAGAGCCCAAGCAGTGGGACGTCAGCCAGGGCATTCTGCCTGGCGGCAAGCGCAACCGCATCGACGTGAAGATGCCGGGCAAGAAGAACACCGACATCATCATCGGCGCTCCGGTGCCGGTGGCACGCACGGCGGCCGACTTCTGCGCGGCTCGCATCGCCGACCTGGCGCTCGGTGGCGACACCATCGGCTCGCGCCTGGGCAAGGTGGTGCGCGTCAAGCACGGTCTCACCTACGGCATCAACAGCCACTACGACGACATCAGCTTCGGCAACGCGCCCTGGCTGATCACGCTCACCGTCAACCCCGAGAACATCGACAAGGCCCTCGGTCTGGTCGACGAGGTGGTGGAGGAGTTCCTGACCGAGGGCATCTCGGATCGCGAGATGTCTGACCTGACCGAGCAGGCCGCGGCCGGCTTCCAGGTCGGGCTGCGCACCGATGCCGCCGTGGCCGGTGTGCTCAGCCAGTTCACCTTCCTCGGGCTGCCGCTCAGCGAGCTGGACAACTACCCCCAGCGCGTCAAGTCGGTGACCAAAGAAGAGGTCAACGAGGCGATCCGCAAGTACCTGCGCCTCGACGGGGCGACGACGGTGGTTTGCGGCACTTTCTGATCCGCCGATTCAAGCACAAGTAGACCAGCGGCGCCATATTGCGGCGGTGCAGGTCTGCAATGACATAAGTTCGCTGGACTTAAGCGAGGGGCTCGTGCAGAAATGCACGGGCCTTTCGTTTAGCAGAAGACATCGCACCAGATCTGGTGCAGGAAAGAGGAATTTCGCAATGCTGAAAAGCACAATCATTCGCGTACTCGCCTTCGCGGCGCTGTTCGCCTACGTCGTACCGGCAGGCTTCGCCCTGACAGGGTTCGGCGCAAGCTTCGCCTTCACGGGCGGTGTCATCGCCGCTCTCGCAGTCGGTGCCGCTTACATGGCTGCCATGTTCGTGGTGCTGGCTGCGATCGGCATCGCCAGCTCGCCCTTCAAGCTCACCGACGACAAGAAGAACAAGCTCGCTCCGCTCTGGGGCACGATCTTCTTCGTCGCCACCATGCTCTGCCTGCTCGGCGCAGGCACTATCGCTCCCTGGCTCGGGCTGACCGTCACCGGCCTCCTGCCGTCCATGATCGGCAGCGCACTGGCCATCGCCGTCATGAGCTTCACCAAGCCGAAGCTCTCCACCTAGGCTCAGTCAGCATTTGAGCTGACGACACCGCTGCAAAAGCGGTGATTGTTCCATTCATTCTGGCATACGGAGTCGCAAGATTCCCATAAGACTGGGAGACGCAGCCTCACAACCGCGTCTCCCGAAAGGTGAATATCATGTGTACACACGCAACTCATGCGGATACTCGCAATCCGCATCTCGAATCTGCTGTCTACGCCGGTCGCACCGCTGAGTTCGTGAGCAAGATGGCTCGCAACAGCGTCGCGATCATCGTCAGCAACCCGGAGCACACGCGCAGCAACGACACCCAGTTCCAGTACAGGCAGTCGTCGGATGTGCTCTACGTCAACGGCTTCCCCGAAGCCGACAGCGCCATCGTGCTCACCAACATCGGTGGCAAGGCCAAGCTGATTCTCTTCGTGCGTCCGAAGGACCGCGCTCAGGAGGTCTGGACCGGCATCCGTGTCGGTGTGGACGGGGCCAAGAAGCAGTACCTGGCCAACGAGGCTTACACGTTCGACAAGTTCGCCGCAGTCGTCGGCAAGCTGCTCGAGCGCGCCGACAGCGTCTACTACAAGTTCGGTCACAACGAACAGTTCGACAAGCAGTTCATCTCGGTCTGGCAGGAAGACCAGAAGACGCTCTTCAACCCGGAGACGGTGTTGCACGAGATGCGGCTCTTCAAGAGCGAAGCGGAGCTTGCGATCATGCGTCGCGCCGCCGAGATCTCGGCAGAGGCGCATGTGCTGGCTGCTCGTCGTCTCACGCCCGGTCTCAAGGAGTACCAGATCCGCGCCACCATGGAAGGTCACTTCCTCGAGTGCGGCGCCAGCGGCCCTGCTTACGGCAGCATCGTCGCCTCCGGCAACAACGCGGTGATTCTGCACTACACAAGCAACCGCGATACGATCCAGGACGGCGACCTGGTGCTCATCGACGCCGCGTGTGAGTATGAAGGCTACGCAGCCGACATCACTCGCACGTTCCCGGCCAACGGCAAGTTCACCGAGGCGCAGCGCGAGATCTACCAGCTCGTGCTCGACGCTCAGGAAGCGGGCATCCGTATGGCCAAGACCGGCAAGACGCTCTTTCAGGTGCATGGCGCCACGAGCAAGGTGCTGCGTCGCGGCCTGGTCAAGCTCGGCATCATCGCTCCCGAGATGGGCACCCGCAAGGGCGCCATCCGCGCCATGAAGGCCGCCAGGGCACGTGGTGACGGCTCGGAGAAGAACCTGGTCACGCTGGGCAGCTTCTTCATGCACGGCACCTCGCACTGGATGGGGCTCGACGTCCACGACGTGGGCAAGGGCAAGCGCAACCGCTCCGGCAAGGATCGCAAGATGCAGCCGGGCATGGTCTTCACGGTCGAGCCTGGCATCTACATCGACAAGGACGACACGCGCGTGCCCGAGAAGTATCGCGGCATCGGCGTGCGTATCGAAGATGACGTCGTCATCACCGCCGATGGCTGCGAGGTGCTCACCACCGGTGTGCCCAAGACCATCGACGCAATCGAGCAGCTGATGAGCGAAGCGGCAGCGCAACGCTAACTCGGCTGCAATCTCAAGGGGGCGGTCGGACTCGAGAGAGCCGACCGCCTCTTACGAGACTGAGCCCCCGGGTCACTATCAGCACCACGGGAATCTAAACTTAACCACTTCACTCGCTGCGCTCTGCGTCTAAGAGTGGCTGATTCTCAGGATTTCCGCCTATGACCAAAATCGTTAAACAACTCGGGCATCACCCCGTTGTTGTCACTGGTTTGTTCGCTACCTTCCTCGTGACGGTGGCAAGCATGCTGCTCTGCTTCGTAGAACCGACTGCCTTCCCCACTTTCTGGGACGGCACCTGGTACAGCATCACGACGATCACGACAATCGGCTACGGCGACATCGTGCCGCATACTGCCGCAGGGCGCGTGATCAGCGTTTTCTTGATTCTGAGCGGCATCAGCCTGGCCGGCGTGCTGATCGGACTGGTATCGGAAATGGTGCGGGAGTGGGTGCTCAAATCCAATCACGTCAGCATGCGAGACCTGTCCGAAGGGCTGGAAGAGAACAAGCGGCTGCTCACCGAGTTGCTCGCCGAACGCAAGCTGCAAAACGAGCTTTTGCGGAAGCTGCTTACGGAGCGCGACGAAAAACGGCGCGAACCACCGACAAGCGACTGACGACCTGCAGGTTGCACCAATGGTGGTGCACTGCTCAACCCAGAGAACCTGTGCAGCCATGCTGACCAGGCTTTTTCACTAACTATAAATCGCGAATCCAATCGCGAGAGGAGATGATTTATGTTCGACTCAAATCCCAAGGATCCGAAGGATCCGACTGACCCCACGCCCAATTTGAACACACCCTGGAACCTGGTCAAGGTTGCCATCGCGGTCGTGCTCTACAGCATGGTGCAGTGTGCATACAGCCAGTTCAACGCCATCGTCGACTGGACCAAGTCACCTGACTCGAGCACCATTCACACTGTGATCGAGTCGCTCAAGCCGTCACTGACACTGGGCGCCATCCGCGGCTGCATGCTCGCGGTCATGGCCGTGATCATGGTGTGGCTGGGACCAGCACTGTGGGCCATCGTCGGTCCCGTGCTGGCAGCTGCCATGCGTGGTCTGATTCGCTACGTCGCGGCGTTCTCGCGTGCGATCCGGGCAGTCACCAATGAGAAGTGCGCCGGCGGTGAAAAGGGTGACCCGAGCAAGGGTGACCCCACCAAGGGCGGACCGACCAAGTCGTGACAGCCATGATTACTACTCGTCGACTTTGAAACGCCCGGGCGCGTTTCAGGTCGACGAGCTTTTAAAGCACTGGCGCTTCGGCGCCACTGCTTTTTGGATCTACTTACTAATGCATACAGTATTACAACGGCAGTTATCAGACGCCCGAAGCAAGAAAAACTCGTCTAAAATGGCATTTTGCTCCGGGCGCATACGTCGGCGCCAAGCGGGGCATAATGACGTGGACTGAACAGGGGTTATAGATGCTAAACCAGGGCGCACTTTCACTGCAGCCGAATCGCGGCAACGGGCTGCCCGATATGGCCGAACTGCATAGATTGCTCTCCCAGGCATTGGGACGCAGAGGGCAACACATTCAGACTTCCTGGCGATCACCGGATAAGTCGTCAGACTTCATTCTCGACGTAATCAGCAACACCAATGGCGGTGACCCGAAGTGGCGGCTATTCAAAGAGCAACACGGCAATCGTGTGCTCCTTTTTGATTATCCAAGTGTCGATGTTCTTCTGGTGCACAACTTCATGGTCTCTTCTTGCGCCGACGCACAGGCGAAAAAGCCAGCAGCCAAGCCGACCTCACAGGTAATAGTTCCAGACACGCCGCCACCATTCATGGGCACTGCGGAACCGGCAGAAGGTCAGAAGAAAGCCAGTCCGTCGAATGCACCCGGCATTCCCAGCAGCGGCACAATCGAGGAACATCCCCTCGACCATCTGCTGCAAATCATCAAAACTCACAACCTCACGGGCAAGCTGGAAGTTCGCAACAACCAATCTACTGCCATGCTCTTCGTAAAAGAGGGACTGCCAGTTGATGCCACCGCCTCTGATGCCGAGGGTGACGATGCGATCGTCGAGCTTCTAACCTGGAAAACAGGTCAGTTCACCTTTGAGCCCCGCGTACTGCGCAACAGCCACACTGTTCATCAACCGATGGAGTCTCTTTTGGCCCAGAGCAAAACTCTGGCAGAACGAACTCTCTACTTGACCAATGCCGGACTGAAACAGACTTCCACGCTGACGCAGAAAGACGCCACACTGACGGAAGAACAGTTCAATCAGCGAGCCAAGCCAGGTGCGCCGGCACCAGTGGGCGAAATGTTTCTTTTTTACCGAGCCTTGAACGGCAAAGAAACGATCGAGCAAATGCTGCATTCGCAGCGAATACCGCGCGTGCAGCTAATTCACATCACTTACCACCTGGTCATCAACGGTCTGATTAAAATCAACAATCAGATTGTGCTGGAAAAAGCGACGCCTTTCCAACCTCGCGCCATTGAAACATCAGCCATCCAGAGCGTGATGATGAGCCTGCGCCGCATGGAAACAGGCATGTTCATTTACCCGGCTTTTCTCTACTTCCTCGAGCAGGAATATTTCAGATGTTACCGCTCTAAGACACCTCTGTCTGTGATTGTTTTTGAGATGCGGGTGCAGAGCGGTCAGTCAGTGCGGCAGATGTTGCCGGCGGCAGCCATGCTCGACGCTGTCTTGAGAATCAGTCAGTTAAAACGTCATGTCGACTTGTTGGCGCACTATGACTCTTTTGACTACGCCTTGCTGCTCCCCAACACAAAAGCCAACGGTGCACAAATTTTTGCCAAGCGCATTGTTCGAGCGCTGACAGAGACACCACTGGCGGGCGAAGTGGACGCCAGTCATCTATCTCTGGCGCTGGGTTGCGCCTCGATGCCTGAAGATTTCACCGATCTAAGCGAGCTTCTGGGTGCTGCCGACATGGCAATGGCTCAATCTCGCGACAATAAACGCCCGGTCGTGATGTTCCGCGACATCAAGCCGATCTCGCTTTAGCCTGACGATGCCGGTCCCTTTGGCTTGCAATCAGTCTCTCAGCACGAGTTCTCGATTGCGTCGCTTGAACTCGGGAGCGGCCTTGGGCATTGTAGAGACGTATTGCAGCGGCTCGGAACGATTCTGGTCTTTACCCCTGAATGCCACGGCGGCTGCCTGAAGAGCAGACTTCTCCGACTCGAAGGCAACCATGTTGAAATTAACAGGGTCAGAGCGGTCGCTTGGTTGAACGTGCTGGTGAGTCGTGACGTTTGCGTCAGGAACGGCATAGTGACTCTGCAAGTAAGCGACCAGGCGATTGACGGAATCAAGCTGCACTCTCGTGTACTCCTGCTTGCCCGAGCGTACAATCTCGATGCCGATGCTGTTATCGTTAGAATATCCGGACAGAGCGCGGCTCGGCTCGATGTGCACAACGACGAGATCAGGATTTGTGGTACTGCATATAGTTCCATCACGGTCGACTACGAACTGTGCACCGGGATGTTTTAAACCACGATTGTTCCAACTGAGAATGACTCGTCTGGCATCAGCCGGCGATGCGGTTTCAGTAGAATGGAGAATAATGTATTTAACACGTCCCTGCCGTTTGTAGATGCTCCCCCTGAGAGGATCGTTCTCGAACACTCCGGCGGCAACAAGATCATCCCAGGTGTAATCGCCGGCGGTGCCTCTTTCAAAAGAGCGCGATATCGCAGAAGGTGGCACAGGCAGACGCGGTTTGACAACCACGGGATCGGGACGTGGCGGCAGGGCAGTGTTGATTTTAGGCGGAGTGACCCCGGTGAGAGCGCTTTCCACATCGCCGTCAACCGCCAGATAGTCGAGAGCCGGACGCGGACTCCAGTGGTAAGTGAGGGGGTCCATGGCGACAGGGGCGCTGGCGAGAAGATCACCAGGTGGGAGGTTGGTCCGTCCCGACGAGGCGCCATAAGTAACCGCACCCGGCCCAGGTGCTGGCGCTACCTGCGGTGGTCGAGCCTGGGCAAGAGTCGCACGCGCCGTCATATCGCTGCTGCGGTTCACACCCGCACTGGCCGATGTCAGGCTGACCGTCTGCAGCGCCGATGGAGCCACTACAGGGGATACCGCGCGAGCGGCTAATAAATTTGCAGAAGATGACCGAGGCAGAAATTGCGGCGCGGCAACTGGAGCCGACACCGGTGTCGAGGCTCTTACGGCTCCTGAAGCGCTTATCATTGTCGCAGTTCTGGCAGTTCTGGCAGTCGGCACCATTACTACTGCCGGCGCCCGCGGTGGCATTGTTTGCCGCTCCAGACTTTGACCAACAGCCGGTTGCGGCCCGGTCATCGCCCCTGAATCCTGAGCCGCAGCACTATCATGACGCCGACCGAGACCCGGTATCACGGCATGCATGAGCTTTCGTCCCCACCCCGCATGCGCGGGGGCGGCGCAGGTCAAGGAGACAGTGGCAGATAAAATTGCCGCAACAGGCACCAGAGACGATGGCGCACAAAACAGCACGGAACAGTCTGTCAGCTGATTGGGCCGACGGTCATTTTTTCGCATACAAGCCCTTCAAGCGAGCAAACGAGTAATAATGCTGCTCACAAAAAGAGCAACCACTTCTGTCGACGACCATTAAATTCCAGTGCTCCCCAGTGCCACCACATGCGCAGCCATATTTAGAAAGGCAAGAGTTATTATAAAGGCGAAAAGTCGCGTGTCAAGCCTGATACAGCAAAAGCGTCCTGGTTATAATTTCGTCTACAGAAGGTCCGATAATGATTTATTCCGCATGCGTTCAGGATAAGGACTAATACGGCAAAAACATCTTGGTCATGTTTTCGTCGACTGAAGGAGCGAAAAGCTGATTGGTGAACGGTACTTTCCGAAAACTCTTATCAGCGTAGAAGAAATTGATCGGTCTACTGAAATTGCGCTCGAATCTAAAAGTGTTCAAAGTAGCACTGCGCGAGGTCAGGCTTCGAACTGACCAGGGGAAACCAGGCACTGCAGGCGTGTCATAAACTTTCTGCATAATTGATGAAGCTACTTTTGATGGCAAGTCGACAGTCTCGTATTCTACATCTTCCAGCCCTACAGATTTATCGGCATGTCCTATGTCTGAGCTCCAATAGCTTGGATTCAGCGTGCTGACACGATAGCGAAATGTGTGAAAAGAGAGGTTCTCTCTCACTCCTTTTGTGACGCTGACCGGCTTCACCATCTCAGCGTACCAACCGACAGCAGCAAAGAGATTTCGGAATTTGATGGTCCACTGATCATATGGCAGGCAATAATAAATGTGATTCTTCAGAGACCAGACTGTGACCATTCTGTCGGACTCTTTGTACTGAAAACAAAGCTCCATCTTTGTCGCTTCGATTTTCACGCCTTCGTCACTGATTTGAATCTTGTAGGGGCCGGTCGGAGACTTCTGCTCGATGAAGTAGTTGTATCTGCTGGACTGCGCATGAGCCCATGGTGTAAAAACGTTGGAGAAGCAGGATAATATCCAGCTGACGGCGACAGCAACGACTTTAATTTTCGGCGATTGCGTCGTCATCTACCAACCTCAGCAAACTCTGCAGTTCCAAGTGGCACCCCATTCAATCTCCATCCTAGCAGCGCTTTCACTGACAGTTTTGAGCCTCAGTCTCTCAACAGCGTGCAGAGCGGCAGAACCCGACAGTTGCAACACTAAAAGTGCACCGAAGCATTACGCTTCTACTGATGCCGTCTTAAAAGCAGTGGGAACGCCCATTCGCAAAAAACTAGCGACAATATTTGCCGCTCAGTCGGTTAGCTATCCGCCCCCGAAGATGACCTGGATTTGCCTGAAAGAAGAACGGCAGCTCAGGCTTTTTGCCGTGGACCGAACTAAAATGTACCGTCAAGTCCTCCAATATCCAATCATCGGGGCAAGCGGAAAAGCCGGACCCAAGCTGAAAGAAGGAGATATGCAAGTACCCGAAGGCTTCTATCGAATCTCCGGTTTTCGACCCAACTTGATTGCTCACATGGGTCTGGACGTAAACTATCCAAACGAAGAAGATCGAGTGCACGCACGACGTGAACATCGCACCAATTTAGGCACAGACATTCTCATTCACGGCAGCCGCTGGTCGACCGGCTGTCTTGCTATGGGCAATGAACCAATCGAGGAGATGTTTGTGCTGGCGCACGATGTTGGACTGAAGAACATCGCACTTATTTTTGCACCATGCAACCTGACAGTAAAAGAGCCTGACATAAACATAGACAAGGAACCGAAGTGGCTGCCTCAACTTTATGGTCGACTGAAAAAATCGCTCTCGCCTTTCCTCAACAAATAGCAGTGCACTCCAAACTAAAAGCCCCACTAATTGGCAGAATTCGCAAGTAATAGACCGGTCAACTACTTGTACTCAATTTTTTTTGCCCGACGGTGCTCCCTCAAGAGCACCGCCAGGTAGAACCGCGAGTCACGGTCGGAACAGATCCAGATAGATCAAAGTGCACCAACCAGTCGACTTCTTGCGCTGACCAAGAACGCGCATACGCCTTTGCCAGCTGTTATCGAATGCCACTACCATCTCATTCATTCCCCATTGGAGCTGAGCTGCTAGAGCCAGCCGTTCATCTTAAGCAGAAGGCAAGCGATGAGAAAGAGAATGCCACCACCGGCGAGGGCGGACCTCTCGCTTTTCGTGACATTGAAGAGAAGCGAAGTCCCCATCACGAAGACGAGGAGCGCCAGCACAAGCCCGATTAACCAGTTTCTATTATCCATCTGTTGCTCCTCCTCCGCCTCAGCCTCCAGGCAGGAGACTGAGGCGAGATCACGCTCATCAAGCTTGCAAGATAGAGCGCAAAAGCTGTGCGTGCGGACCAGCTGCCAGCTTAGCGAGAGCGCGAATCTCGATCTGACGCACACGCTCACAGCTGATGCCGTAACGATCAGCCAGGTCTTGCAGCGTCACTTCTTGATCGTCAACCAGCCCGAATCGCATAGAGAGAACCACTCTCTGCCGTTCGTCCAAGCTCGAAAGAGCCAGACTGAGAGCGCGCTTCATCTGATTGTGCTGCACCGAAGCATCAGGGTCGACACTGTTCTCATCGGCGATCAGTTCGCCAAGAGTAGTGTCACCGTCGCCGACAATCTCATCGAGAGAGGCGGTCGGCAGCATCGCATTCGGTGCGACGGCTCGCAGGCGCTGCACGGTCACTTCAGACAACTTGAGAGCGCGGGCGATGGCGGCGTCTGATACTTCCTGGCCGGACTCAAGCAGAGCGCGCTCGGCCTGCTGAATACGGTAGAGCTTACGCTTAGCGGAAGGCGGCATGTCAGCGCAGTCGTCGGCACCGAGGGCAGAATTCTGAATGGCAGCCCTGATCCACCAGGTGGCGACGGTTGAGAAGCTGGTACCCCGACTCGCGTCATACTTATTGGCGGCCTGAACGAGTCCGACCTTGCCGTCAGAGATAAGCTCAGAAAGCGGCTTGCCGCTTTTCGAGAATTGTCTGGCGATGGAGATGACCAGACGCTCGTGAGACGCAATCAAGCGCTCCCGAGCCTTGTCGCCTGCCTTGCCACCAGAAAGCATCGTCAAACCAAGCTCGCGGTCCTCACCCTTTGCCAGGTACGGAGCGTTGCGAGCCTGCTCAAAAAGCCGTTGAGCCTCTTCGTCGTAGGCTGTTGCCATTTTGCGATTCCTTCAACAACAGAAACGCCAGACTCGCAAGAACAAGCCAGAACCAGCAGAAACCGCCGTACCGACGGCGCAGAAAGCGCAGTGGAACAGTCAGTTGCTGGATTGGGAGGGCTTCGGAAAGCTGTGCCGCTTGTGCTCGAGAGATCTGGAAACTAAGGACTGAATAATCAACTCTTCTTGATCTTGATATCAATTACCAAGATGTAACAGTTGATTTAGATCAGCGATCACGATCTTAAGCTTAGTAACAGGGAGCGCTAGGAACTACTTGCGCTAACTTTCGCAAGGGCGCCAGGCAGCACGACATCAGGATGATTGGCTCGGCTTAAGCCTGTGCTTCGCGCTAACTTAAGTTTAGCCATTTCAATCAACGCTGATCAGTGAGGAGCGTCATTCACTACTTTAGACAGAAGAAATACTGGTTCTGTTTCGGACAACTTCACGGTAGTCTCCTGGCATGGAGCTATCAGTGACAACGAACACCAATCGCTCTGACAAATGACAATAGACCGCTCAAGAATGACAGGAAGACTATCGGTGCGTTCTTGTTTTACTGCGCCACCATATACAATGGCACAACCGACAGGACATACGCAAGCGATGACAGCTGGTGTCTACCAGTCGGCGGTCCAGCCTTGATGCATCTCCCCATACCAGAACTACCTTTGCCACTTCAACTTTTTGACAGACCAGTTCAACGAGAGGCATGTAATTGGCGTCGAAGTTAGGCTGGCAGGAGCTAACGAGAGTTCAGAAGATCGGCTGGAGGCACAGTACTTTTCTAACTGTTATTGCATCCATACCTCCAACTGTGCAGCATGAAATTGACAACCACCAACACCACTGATAAACCGAACCCACTTCGCATCACATATTTAATTCGCTCACAACAGAACTGTCATTTGACCAAACGTCAAATAGTGACGCCCGGATCTGTTCAAGTTGGTGGTTGAACATTGAAGGTTGGCATCAAAAGCTTACGTGCCCCTGCATGCCAGCGTTGAAACAGCCGCTGCCAGACTCGTAGTCTGCAGAAAGATACAGATGAAATTCAGGCCACGGTGACAATTGCGCCTGCAAAGCCAAAGAAGGAAACTGCCATGAAAAGGCTCATCAAGACTCTACTCGCGGGTATCATCTTCAGTCTCCTCGGCGCCCATGCTGATGCCGCAAACGCGCCGCACACGATCGCCGAGCTGCGCCAGGACTATCCAGAGCTGCCAGCCGGATTCGACGATAAGAGCTTGTACGAGGTCGTCCGCGCGGCCACTGCTCTGAAATTCGAGCGAGACTTCAATCTGCATGCGGGCTGGTCGGGAGACGAATACGCGCAAGCGTACGCAAGACAGCAGCTCAGATTAGTACGCCTGTATTTCGACATGGATACTGGCTTCACTCGCGACCAGCTGATCGAAAGCAGTGTCGCGAAAATGATGGGGCGTTTTCTCACCAACCACCACCTGCCAAAAGACTTCTCGCAAGCAGAGCTGATTTATTCGGAAGGTCTCAAAGGCGCTGTGTCCGAGGGATACAAGGGTCAGAAAGAACCCTTGCCGGCGAAGGAATTCGAAAAACAAGCGGCCCAGGCTATCGACGAGGACTATAAAACCAACTGGCACCTCTCAGATCACTGGGACCTCGAAGAGCTGCGCACGACGGTCGGACCAGAAAGAGCCGCGACGCTGTCACGACTTCACAACATCAGAGCCGGCATGACCCATGCAGAAATTGTCGAGCAGCTTGGCAAGAGTGAAAAGGCTCGATATGCCAAGCGCTTCCATATATCAGCCGATTTCACTGCGGACGAGGCAGTGCAAGCAGCAGGCTGGGAGGAAGTCGATTTCCTGCGCTCCGGCTTTGACGCTCCAACCGAGGGCGAATTCAATGCAGACTGGCTCATCACGCACTTTCGAGCCGAAGTGCTGGCCAATATGCAGAGAAGTTATCCCGGGCTTGAAGGCAATTTCACCGAGAATCAACTGTGCGACCATCTGGCAAAACAAGCAGACGCGGTCATGCGCTGGAACTACGGATTCGAGGGTCATTACGAGGAGTACGACGTGGCCACGGCAGCGGCACAGTCACTGGTGGCAGAAATTCGCATCAAATACAAGCTGCCGCTCCACTTCACAGAGGAGCAACTGAACGCGGCAATGTAGTTCCGGTGCCACCAACTATTAATTCGCAAACGCCTGCCGATGGCACCGCATGCGATGCCATCGGATAGAGACAAGACTGGCTCCACTCCACTACAGGCAGGCTAGCGCAAGTGGGAAAAACGCTGCGTAGCCTTCACACAGGAATCAGGAAAGGATATTAAATGGTCAAGAACCACCGAATCCGCACATGCAAAACCGATTCGGCCGAGGTCTGCCGTTTCGGTTTAACCAAGTGCCTCTACAGCAGCAACGGTGACGTCAGGTCAATTCGTTATTTCCCGGAGGATGCCGAGGACGTGCTGTTAGACTCCGACAGACTGCTATTGGAATCCCGGCCGATTCAAGCTGCTGTTGCAGAAATCCTGAAACTGGACGGCGTCGTTTCTGTCGCGGTCAAACACTATGAAGTGGAAGTCGAGATCGGACTCGCCTTCGATTGGTCCGAAATCAGCGCGGCGACAATCTCCATTTTGAAGAAGCTCTTCAAGGATGAAGAGGTCGACATTCAGGACAACGTATTTTCGGGCGTCTGGGCGGAATCCGAAAAGAGCCGCCCGTGATTTTCTGAGACTACTAAAGGGAGTTTGGAAGCGCTACCGGCTGGCACGACGCTGGGTCACCGGTAGCGGCCCTGATCGGGCCGTACCGTAGATCAAGCCCGGTCCGCCATCGCTATTAACAATGAAGGCGTGAAGTAGCACGGTAAGCCGGCGCACAGTGGCTCAAACAGGATACAACCAGCTAAAACCTTACAACGTTGACGGATTTGCTCCACTGCGAAAAAAAGTATTTTTACTATAAGAATTAGTATTTCCAGTCTTTTTTCCCAGAGAATGGAGAAAGGCCCAGCTTCGCCGGACCTTTCTATGCCGAGAGTACTTCAACCAGCCAGACCAGCCAGACCGATGCGTTGAGCATAGCCATCCTCAAGAGCCACCGTCTGGGTCTGTAAATATTCGGAGACCTCTGATGTGGCGCGCTGGAAGCCCAGCAACTGCTTGCGCCTGGCACGCAAAAGGACCAATTCGGGCAGGTGTGGAGCGTGCTCCTCCGCCATGGCGATAGCGTGATCGACGATTCGCAGAATCCTTGTCAGGTCTGCATGCACGTCGCTCACGGTCTGGTCAATCCCGAAGAGATGCGGATAAAGGAAAGAGAGGTCAGGCGATTCGGTGGAAGCCATGACTTGAGCTCCTGGCAGAAGTTGCAAGAGCACAAGGCGCTTTCGCGCCTTGTGCCGTGAGGGCTCGGCTCATCCGAAGATGGCGACGAACAGCTTGCCCACGCCGATGATGACGAGGAAAACGGCGGCCACCCAGAGCACCGCCAGCGGTGGTCCGTAGACGCCGGCGACATAGTTGCCGGTCTGCACCGCAGCGGCACCGCTGGCCAGTCCGAGGACACCACCGAGGGTGCGGAGGATGGACTTCTCGGAACCGACTTCGGCGTTGAAGAGCTTGTAGCTCCACTTAGAGGCGAGATCGGCGGAGACGACGCCGAGGCAGACAGCCAGGGCGATGACGAGGAGCGCGAAAAGGACTGCACTCATGTTGTTGAATCCTGTAGTTGGTAAGCCGCAGCCAGTCTCATGACTGGCTGAAAAGAGCGTCTTGTTACCGATCGGACATCGTCGACGACGGCTCCGGAATCGGAATCTCTTCATGCAACTCCGGCATGACAAGCTCGTCTGCCGGAATCTGTACGCGAATGTTGTCGGCTGCCGTGTAGTCGACCGAACGACTCGGCACCTTGCGCCCGAGCATGTCGACGTGCTTGAGGGTGCCGTCTTCTTCGCGGTAAGTGCGAATCACCTTCTCATACAAGACACCGTCGACGGTGACATTGTAGAGGGTCTCGGTGTTGAACTTACCGTGCGACCAGACCAGCTCACGCTTGATCATGCCGCGATCGTCGACTTCAGTCACCTTCCACAGCGATCGGCCGACCGACACATCGTTGGTCCAGATCACCTGCTCATAGAGCGGCTTGCCGGAAGCATCGAAGTAAGTCGTCGACTGCTGGTAGGAAAGCAGCTGTTGCTTGTAGAGCACTGAGCCGTCTTTCCGATATGCCGTGACCAGGGTGGCAGCGGCACTGGTTTCGCTCTCCAGGCTGACCTGAGTCGTGCCCGGGAAGTAGAACTTGACCGTGGTGCCGACCTTGCCCCAGCGCCCGATGTGCTTGACCTTGAGCGGCACCTCGTTTTCGTCGTAGGTGACCTGATCGCGCGTGCCGTCGTCCTGAAGCTGGTCTTGATAGACGAGCGAATGCCTGGCGTTGTCGAGCCAGCGCTTCTCGATGATCAGCTTGGGCTCGAAATTGTTGGCATAGGGATTGGGCTCCGTGATGCGCGACGACTGAGCCGTGTTGCCGTCGGGAAAGAGCACCATCTCCTCATAACGCCCGCTGCGAGGATCGAGCAAGTGCCCGAGCTTCTCGCGCGTGCCGTCGAGACGCCACCAGATTTCGCTGCGTTTGGTCTTGCCGTCGGCGGAGAAAGTAATCAGCGCCTTGATGCGACGACCGGCATCGCTGGCTGAAAGCGGATAGTACTCCCTGATGAAGGTGAGCCCTTCTCCATTTTCCTGGTAGAAGACATCCTGCGTGGTGCCGTCTTTCCTTTGCAGGAAAGTTGCCGTCTTGCGACCGTCTACCATGATGTCATAGCCGCGGTCGTTAGGATCGGCAGGCGCTCCAGTCTTGGGGTCGATCGCTCCGGAATAGAGACGCATCGGCATGCGCGACTGAGAGACCTGCAAAGCCTCCTCGAGGCTGGGAGCCTGAGGTTGCGAAGCAGGCAGCCACAGGCAAGCGACCGACAGCAAAACAAGGGCCGCACAAGCGGCCAGGAATTTCTGCAATGGTGTCATCGTCCACTCCATGTGTTGGTTGCAATCATTCACAGACGCAGCCAACACGATGTGGCTGCGTCTCAGTGCGGACTCTGGGGCGGCGGCGCCGGCAGATCAGAGTCGATCTGAATCTGCAAACGCAAATTCTCCGCACTCACAGGCGACGCGGTGATCTGCTCGGAGAGCTCGTGAGTCTCGAGCTTGTAGGGCGGGTACTTGACCTCATCTTTCCAGTAGCGCACTTCTTTCAGGGCGCCCCTGTCATAGTTGTAGTCCAGTTC
The DNA here is from genome assembly GCA_003963305.1 of Candidatus Melainabacteria bacterium. Taxonomy (NCBI): domain Bacteria; kingdom Bacillati; phylum Candidatus Melainabacteria; species Candidatus Melainabacteria bacterium. Next base: position 180,440 of record RXJR01000010.1, read on the forward strand.
CAGGTAATGCACACCGTCTATGGTGACATCGTACGCCTCGATCCGGCTGATCGACGACCCGTCCGAGAAGGTGACCTGCCTGACCTTGTTGCCCTGCGCGTCGAATTCGGTGACGTAGTACATCTTGTAGGTCGACGAAGTGACAACGCCATTTTGCTTGACGTCGGAGCGGAACCAGAACTGCTCCAGTCGCTCCTTCGTGCCGGTGGCGTCGAAGTAGTGGATCTCAGTGGAGCCCGTGCTGATCTTGACGAGCGCCTCCAGCGTTCCATCTTTGCGAAAGAACTTGACGGTGTCGTTGTAGTAATCGCCGACCGCATCCAGACGCAGGGTGAGCGTGTCCGGATAGTACTTCTGGATCTTCATGCCGCTTATCGACTCGTACTTCGGCCAGAAGATCATCGTCAGCACATTCATGTGCTCGTCAAAGCGCGTGATGGTGCGCGTGTCGTCGGGGTGGTAGATGTTGCGGTAAGCAAGTGAATGCTCCACATCATCGCGCCACTGCTCGTCGCGCATCAACACTTCACCGGAGCAGCAGCCCGGGTCGGTGAACACCTGCTCGCGCAGATGCGTGCTGCCGTCGAGCGCGAAGTCGGTGATCAAGCGGGTCTTCGTAGCCGGGACATACTCAGTCGACTTGAGGAGCAACCCATTGAGTTGCAAGACCTTCTCGTCGATAAGCAGATCCTGGGCGCCGTAGAGCCGCTTAATATGGGGGCGACGCCCCGACTCGCCAGGCTGTTCAGGGTAGTAAGACAGGCTCGACAGCTTGTCAGAGCCGCCCGGCACCATGACCACGTCCTCGGTGGACCGGTCTTTGTAGGTGATGAAAAGCTTGTGCTCGGGCGACTGCAGCTCAACTGCGCTCGATCTGGCGTCGGCAGCCGGATAAAGCCGTTGCACAAGAGGCGTCGAGTAAGCGCCGAGAGCCTCCTCAACAGAGCCTGGAGCGGAGCTTCTAAAATCGAAGATGAGAAAACCGACTAGAGACATGGTGGCTAAAACAGCCACCAGAAGCAGGCCCGCAATTCGATCGCGTTCCATTTGAACCTCCTGATGGTTTGAGTTGAAGCCAAGGTGTGGTGGATTGCTCCACCACCCTCGCTCCTCAGAACTAGCTCTTGCTGCGCCTCGTCAGCCAGACAAAGCCACCGAGAATGCTCAGCAACAGCAAACCAACCGCACCGCGGGTGATTTCACTGCGATACTGGAGCACACGGTCTTGCCAGGTGACGACCTTCACGACTTCCAGCGGACGCGGCGCCGGCGTGCCGAGGATGGACGTGTCGCCCGGGGGCAGCACGGCTACGTTGGCACCGTTGGTGCGCGTCTTGTCGACAAGCAGCTTGATTGCGTAGGCGAGCTGCGCATCGTCGGACGAACCGCGCGGCTGGTGCACGACGACATCGGGTACGACGCCGACGTTGTGCAGCCACTTGCCGCTCGGGGTGGTGTAGGCAGCGGCGGTGATGGCCAGCTCACCGCAGGTGGGCAGCGGTCGCACAGCCATCTCAACGCCCTTGCCGAAGCTGCGCTCGCCCACCAGAGTGGTGTCGGGGCGCACTTCCTGCAGGGTGCCACTGACGATCTCGGAGGCAGACGCCGACGAGCCGTTGATGAGCACCACCATGGGCAGGTGCTTGAGCGCGTCGAGCGTGGGCAGAAGCTCGGCCGGCAGCTTGGCCTTTTCGATATCGGAGAGCGGCGGAATCGACGTTTTCGAGTCGACGACGAAGCCCTGCTCATCGCGGCTGCGTTCGTTGAGAATGACACCGCGCTCCACCAGAGCCCGAATCAGCACCTTGGCCATGGGCACAAGCCCACCGCCGTTGTAGCGAAGGTCGAGCACGATGCCCTGCAACCCGCCCGGCGTCTTGACGTTCATGCCCACCAGGATCTGGATGAGCTTGTTGAAGCCCTGCACATCCATGAAGGACGGCAGCTTGATGTAAGCGATGTTGTTGCTGACCAGGTCGGCCTTGGCCTGATTGGCGTCATCGGGAGGCGAATGCAGAGTGTAGGTGTTCTCCACCTGCACACCGTCTTGCAAGCTGACGATGCGAAGCTGCGCATTGTCAGCGCCTTTGAGCAGCTTCTCGGCATCCTGCTTGGACAGCCCCTTGAGGAGCGTGCCGTTGACAGAGATGATGCCGTCACCCTCGCGGATGCCCACCGACTGAGCAGTCGAGCCGGGCTGGATGGCCTCGACTTCGTAGCTGCCGTCTGTGTCGAGGCGCAGAGCGACGCCGAAATAGACAGACTTCTCGGCGACACTGATCTGAGCCGCGAGGATGGCCGCCGGGTCTTTGTAGTAAGTCCAGCGGTCGCCGACGGCAGAGGTCATGTCGGCAATGGCCGAGTTGAGGTCGCCCCAGGAGTTGATCTTGCCCTTGTACTTGGTCTTGTACGTCGCCGCCCAGGCGGTCAGCCGGGAGGGTTCGATGTAGTCGCGCGAGATCAACTGAAAGACCGAGTCGTACATGGACTCCAGCTCCTCAGGCTTGAGGGGCGCAGCCTGAGTGAGAATCTGGTTGACGATCGCCTTCGCGTCGGTGGTCTGCTTGAGCAGCTCGAAGATCGTGGGCGGGCGCGGAGAGTTGTCGACAGCGCTCTGCGGACCGGTGACGGCGGGAGCCGCAACCAGCGCCGAGGGGTCGAGAGAGAGAAGCTTGCAGTACGGGAACGGGCTGTCCATCGCCAGCACCTGACCCCCGCTGATAGACATGCCGGTGAGCACCATGGCGCCGAGCATGAGTTTCTGTACGAGTTTCATGATGAGAATCCTTCTTCCTGAAAGAGGTGGAATTGCAGGCACTAAAAGAGAAGCGGCGCCTTTCGACACCGCCTCTTCAGACAGGAACGCAAGCGTTCCTCTGCGCAACCACCTCCAGGGCAGGGAGTGGTTACCGACGGGGAATCAGTTTCCCGATTGACTGCATCAGCTTGTCGTGCTGAGCAGAGGTGATCGACTTGTTCGGATCGAAGAACAGAGTCTCGCGATTGAACACGTCTTGCACCGCCGCCAAATCAAGGCCGGCACGCCTGCTAAGCGACGCTAGGGTCTGGGTCGTGTCTTTACCCAGGACATCGAGGTTGTCGCGAAGCGCGTAGAAGATGCGCCGGTAATGTTCGAGCGTGAACTTGTCGCCGGCCGACTGGATCACTTCATCCAGAACCTGCCAGGTGCGCTCATTCTTCGTGAGCAGACGCTTGCGCGTCAGGCGAAGGAAGGCCAGCCACCCCAGCGCCACCACCATCGGTATCGCGAAGGGAATGCTGCCGTAAACGGCCAGCCGAGCAGCAGGCGCTTTGGGACTGAGCTTGGCGCTCAAGTCTCCCTCGAGAATCTGCGTCTGGTTCTGCGTGGCGGCGCGAGTGATGCCGACAATCATCTCCTTCGTGCTGGCGGTGCGCCAGTCGGGCTGACCATCGGGCAAAGTGGAGACGGCATAGTTGAAGTCGGCCGAGATGCCCACCTGGGTCTTGGTGGTGGTCACGTAGGTGGTGACGAAGAACTCCACCACCACCATCTTCTTGCCGTCGGCGCGGATGTACTCCTTGACCGAAGCCGGCACGAGCGGCTCGACATCGGAGGGCTTATCGGTGAGCACGTTCATCTTCAGGCCAGACAGCTCGAGCTGCGGCCATTCGAGACGAGCGGGCGGCACAGGCATGGCCTTGTCACCGCTTGCCACAGGCGCAGTCGGCACCACAGACGGTGTGGTGTCGAGAGGTCCCTTGTCGTGCTCGGCCTTGTACTGGGTCTCAGACTCCAGGATGAAAACGATGCGCACCGGAATGCTGTCGCCGATCTGGTAGGCGGCGACGAGCGGTGTGCCGATATTGATGTCGATGCGACCATCTTCGATGGTCGAGTGCACCGGAGCACCGGGCTCCGGGAGGTTGGCGGCTGCCTCGTCGGCGTGTGCAGGCACAGCCGAAAGCGAGAGCATGGTCGCCAACAGAAGCGCCGGGTAGTTCAGATAGTGTTTCATGAGAACTCTCCTCAGGAGCGCAGTTTGCTGGCGAGCATGGCGAGCAAGTCCTGGACAGCTCTGTCCGACTCGTCCGTGCTCACGATGACCGGGTTGACCCCGCATTCTTGCAGGCGTTCGAGGATGTGCTCCTCGTGACGCTGCCAGTTTTCAGCGTATTCTCTGGCTGTGGTGACGGAACCGAAAAGCCGCCGCAACTGCTTCAGATACCAGCGCGGCGAGTTGTCCGGAGCGACCCAGAATGACCTGGTCTCGCCGCGGAAATCTTCGAGCGTGTAACTCATGCCGGGCCAGGGAGCCTTCGGCAACTCACGCTCACGCCTGTCTTGAACGAAGACGCAGATGGTGTCGTGGCGGATGCCCGCGAGGCGCAGGGCTTCCCAATCGTCTTCGTTCATGTTGGCGAAGTCGGTGACAACCAGAAGCACGCTGTGGGTGCGCGAAGGCACCGTCTGCAGTGCAAGAGCGAGCCCACCTTCCTGAGAGGCAGCCTCGGAAACTTCCTGCTCGCGACCGAGCAGCCTGGCAGACCAGGAGCCGGAAGACTCAACTTCGATGAAGTCGCGGTCTTCGACGGCGCGCACAAGGGCCGGGGTGAGCAAACGAGCGGCGTTCTGCAGCTTGAACAGAGAGACCGGCTTGTGGGTGTAAGTGACGAACGACGCCTGGTCGTTGAACTTCCTGGCAGAGAAGATGCCGCTGCCGGCGCAGGCCGCAGCCAGAATGCTTTTCAGCGTGCCCTTGGTGCCCATGTTCATCGACTTATTGACGTCGAGAAGCACGTGCATGCGGATGATGCGCGGACTCTTGTAAGTCTGCACGATCATCTGCTGGTCACCCGACTCGTCTTCCGGCTCAGCCGCAGTGGCGTTGTAGTCGATGCGACGCGGGTCGTCACCATCGGCGGGGTCATAGATCTTCTGCCCAAAGTATTGGATACCAACACCCTTGCGCTTGCTCTTGCGCAGACTCGGTGAGGTGAACACATCGCCGGAGGGCCAGCGAACATTGACGCCTTTGCCGTCAAGCATGCGCTTGATCTGCAAGACGACTTCCATGGAATCTTCTGGTAGCATAGCGCTCTCCATCAGTTCAGCGGGTTGAAGTCAAACATTCGAATGCCAACTCCAACGCCGCTAACGGCTATGGAGGCGCGGTTCAAAATACAGGCGAACAGCGCCTCACATTGGAGGGCTCACCCCTGGTACGCGGACCAGTCGGTGGTGTGATCCAGGTGAGTCAGAATCGCGTCGATGAAGTGGTCGACGGTGATCGGATTCTTGCCCGGCTTGTTGAGGCGCTCGACCACCTGCTCACGGGTGATCGAACCGTCGGTCGGGTAGGGGTTGATCTCCCACATGTTGTCGTCGGGCTTGCCGCCCTTGACCACACGCAGAGCCGCCTCGTCCTTCATGCGGATGCGATGACGGAAGACGGAGTGAGCAATCGCCTTGAGGTCTTCGGGCATGACGAAGTCACGCGACGAGACGCCGTCTTCGTCTTTGCCGAAGAGGAAAGCGCGCACCCGGCAGGCGTCCTGCAGGGACATGTTGGCGCGGGGCGAGATGCCCGACTCGACTGCATCGAGAATCGGGCGGATGGCCGGATTCTTGCGATAGAGGTCGATGAACTCGGGTGAGCCGGGGCGGGTGGCCCGCACCACCGACGCCGCGTACTCGATGAACGGTTCGGCGACGCGCATGTTCTCGCGCACATACTGCCGCGTCTCGAGAATCTCGTCGAGCGTGATCACGGGCTTGATCTCGTCGAGAATCTCGCGCCGAGCCAGATGCGGGTTGCGCATCAGGTGCAGCTCGTCCTTGCGCGACGGATAGTCGTAGATGACCTTGTAGAGGAACCGGTCATGCTGCGCTTCCGGCAACGGGTTGGTGCCCTCCTGCTCGATCGGATTCTGCGTGCACATGAAGACGTTGACCTTGGGCAGGTAGCGGGTCGACTCTTCGGCGCTGAGGCTGGAGGCGGGCAGCTTGACGCGCCCTTCCGACATCGGCGAGAGCATCGCCGACTGGGTGTGCGTGGCGGCCCGGTTGATCTCGTCGCCGAGAATCCAGTTGGAATCGGCCATGTCGCCGAAGGCCGCCTTCCAGGAGCCGACCATCTGTCCCGTTGCCGGGTCGAGCTCCTTGTGGAAGTAGGCACTGCCGGTGATGTCCTTCGGCATCATATCGGAGGTGAACTGAATGACGGTGGACTTGCCGCGCATCAGGCGCGAAATCACTTCCACCGAGCGCGTCTTGGCAGTGCCGGGCACGCCTTCGGCGAGGAAGTGGCAGATGCCGCCCTGAATCGCCGACGAGATCATGAGCTTGCCCACATAGGACATGCCGACCACGTACTTGTCGAACTCGGCGGTGACGGCGAGGCACTTGGCGCGGAGTTCCGCGGCACGATCTTTGTTAGACATGATAGTCATCCTTCCTAATTTGTCCGACCATCGGACTTGCGGTTAAGGGAATCGATCGCGGTCCGAGCCGAGGCGGACCTGCCAAGCAGGTTGCCCAGGCTAAGATTCGAGACGCGGATCTTGGGCAGCAAAAGCTTCCAGCGGGGCAGTCCGCCACCGCCTGTAGTGATGAAGATGAGCAACAGAATGTCGCCCAGAAGCAGCCAGGCACGCAGGTTCGAGTGAGCCGGCAAAGCATGCAGGTCACCGGCATGCTGCGGGAAGCTGTAGTCGATGCTAACCGTGCCCGGCGGAGCGTAGATGAGCTGCGCCCCGGGAACGGCTGCCTGCATCTGCACGAGCACCTGCGGCTCGAGCTTGGTGGTGCCTTCATAGTACTTGCCGGTGCGACGTTTCGTCGTCTCGTCATAGAGAGGCACAGTCACGGGCGTGTTGCCGCCGAGCGCGACGATAAGCAGATGAATCCGCCTTTTGCCAAGCTCGCCGAGCATCTTCTTGAGCTCAGCCGGGTCGCCTGTGAAGCCGCCATCGGTAAAGAGGACGATGAAGCGCTCCTTGTCGGTGGGCTGACCCAGCCGCCTGTGCACTTCACTCATCAAGTCGAACTGGGCAAGAGCGGCCTTGAAACCAGCCGTGTAGTCAGACCCGCCACCAGGCGCGGCCTTTATCTGCACGAACTTCTGGCGCATGACGTTGAAGGCGCCTTTGGGACTGAGATCGGTTGTGATGTCCCACATGTTGAAGCCTTCGCCCATGAGGGTCGTCAGTCCAGCCGCGTTGTCTTTGAGCTGAACCAGAAGCTGCGTCGTGTAGTACTTGGCGGCATCAAGTCGCGTGCCGTACTGAAACGACTTGTCGGGCATCGACTGCCCTTCGGGCGCCGGCAGGAACGGACGATAGTCTTCCGCCCCCATCGAGGGAGAGACGTCGTAGACAAACTCGACCTCGGTCGACCCGGCTGGCACCATATCTGGTGCAGTCGAGACTTGAGGTCCAGCCAGAGCGATGACGAGAACGACCACGAAGCAGAGCCACTGCAGCCAGAGCGACTTTGTCTGGGCTGCGTTGCGAGGCGAGAACTGCTTGAGGAAGATGTGGTCGCCCCAGAGCTGGCGCGCCCCTTCCAGGGTGCGCAGGTTGTACCAGGCGAAAGCTCCGCCCAGCACAAGCACGATAGGAACCCACACCCAGAGCACGGTGGGGTCCATGAAACGGACGTTGAGCATGGCTGCCCCCGTGGTTAGAGTGCGTTGCGGTCCGCCTTGCCGGCCTGATTGCCTTTGGACGGATCTTGAGACTGCTTGTCGCCAGGCTGGCCGGGCTTACCTTTGCCCTTGCCCTCTTGCTGGGCCTGGTCCTGCTTCTGGTTGAAGAGGATCTCGAAGTCGATCTGGGTCACCTTGCGGTCGGCGCGCAGCTTAGCGAGCTGAGCAGGCGAGAGATCGACTTGCGAAAGGGCATATTCGGTGGTCAGCTTGAGCGCATCTTTGTATGCGATGATGGCCAGCTTGGCGTTGCCCATCTTGACGAAAGAGAGCGCTTTGAAGTGCTGAGCAAGCTCAGCCACTTCCAGAGACGCCGGCGGCGAGAAGCTGTCGGCGGTGCTCTTCTGGTCGACATAGCTGGCGAACGACTTGTCGAAGTAGTCGGCAGCGATGTCGTACTGAGTGGTCATGTAGGCAGCTCGACCGAGCATGTAGTACTGAACCTGGGTGGACTGCTTGTCCCACCAGGTCCAGCCGCACATGATGCCGATCGAGAAGACGATGAAACTCGTTATCACCCAGACACGGTGACTCGGTAGATACTTTCTCATGGTCAACTCCATCAGGGTACCCGCCCGGCTACGGTGACGCAGCCGAAGAACAGGAGTGCGAAGCCGATGGCGCCCAAGATGAAGGCGTAGTCGACATCGCGGTTGAGGTCGAGAGTCTCGTAGACTTCTTGAGCCTGTTCGAGCTCGTTGATCTTCTCCATCGCCGCCTTCATCTGACCAGGGTTGCTGGCTCTGAAGACGATGCCTGAAGTGGGGTCGGCTGCGTGCAGCTCGTCTGCGAACTTCTGCAAGTCGAGCTGGTTGCCTTCCTTCCATCCATCACCCAGTCCGATCACGTAGAACTTGATGTGCGCATCTTTGTAGCGCTGGATGAAGTCGGCTCGCTTTTGCGGGTCGATGGCGTCGAAGCCGTCGGTGTTCATGATCAGCACACGCGTCGAGTTGTCGGACGTGTTCTGCACGAAGTACTCGTAGGCTTTCTGCAAAGCGACGACGAAGTTGGTGCCGCCGCTCGTGTTGGCTATCTGCGCGGTGCGCAAAGTGAGCACGATCTTGTCGTCGGTGAGAGGCGCCATCAGGTAGAGGTCATCGTCGAACCGCATCATGCAGAAACGGTCCGTATTGGACGGATCGTCAGTCATGCGGTTACGGATGAAGTAGCGAGTCGCCATCTGAGCCGCCTGCAGCCGGTTCATCGGCTTATTGGGGTCGACGGCAGTGGCGCCGGCTGGAGCCAGGAGCTTGTCGTTGGTGCCGCTGTCGATGATCAGCGAGGCCGGGTCTTTCGCCGCCCGTTGCTGATCTTCGGCGAGTTCTTTGGCACCGTCGTTGAGAATGGCGTCCATCGAGCCCGAGAAATCGTTGGCGACGCAGACGTTGCGCGTCTGCTTCAGATGTTGCACCGAGGCCTGAGGCACGACCGGACTCATCATAGCGAAGTCGATGTGAACGACGCAGAGGATGAGTGACGCATAGGCCGCAAGCGACAGTGTCGACCAGCTGCGCAAGCCTTTGTGCGGCGCGAGCGTCGAGTGTCGAATCGTCACCTGGCGATTTCCCCACAAAAGTGCGAGGTAAATCAGCACAGGAAGAAGAAAACCGAAGCCGGGGTGAAGCAGGTGCGGTTGCAGAAGCGCAGTCCAGTAGTCGTGGTACGCGTTTGCAACCAGCGTCCATGCACCACCCAGATAGTGGGTAATGTTCATGTCCACTCCTATCCGCAGTCAAAAGCGTCGAGCCTGACCGCGTTTAGTTAGAGTTCATCAGAGTATGCCGGGCAGCGAAGCGGCCTGGCAGTGCGGATGCAAGCCAGCGTAGACGTCTGTTGAAGATGGGCCGACGACGTCTCGTACTGGGAAGTACTGTCAGGTTTGGCTTGTTATCTGGTCTTATTGCGCCGAAGCGAGGTTTTGTTCCTGAGCAGAAAAAGAAGTTGATTTATAAACTAATAGTGAAGACTTCCAGTCCATAGATGCAATCAAATGCGTGTAACGGATGTAAACAAGCGAGCAGATCAGCTTTTGAAGCTTTCACGAGCGAACGCGAGCTGTGCCATAGATAACCGTTAATGCCACCACATTTGATACCAACCAATTTTTGCAAAAAAGATCGGACCAACCGATCAAGAGTCCTTAAAGCCCTGAAATACGTACACATTCAGCGATTCAGGGCAGTACAGTGCTAACCTCGCGTCAATCTAACGAAAACATTAAGAAAGGGAAGCCGAAGATCCTGTGCCTGACAACAACACAGGACACACCAGGCAACAGTTCATCATTCTTTACAACGTAACGAGATTGTCATGATGCCTTAGAAGTGGCGCCAGGACATGTTTTCGGGAGCTGCGAATGCTCGCGCGAAGGACACTGATCAGACCTCACGATTTTGTCTTGTTGGGACAAACCACGAAAGCCATTTAGTGCTGATATGTATGCTGAATTTGAACAGGGGTGCATTGATTATGGCTGAAATCGGATGATTTTCAAGAGGCAGATTAACGGCAACTCACTGCAGGTAGCTGCGTAAAAAAGACTGGAAGAGCAGAAGCTGAAAGGTTTCGCGCTAGTTTGCGCTGGTCTGCTTGAATAATTAAAATTCCCAGAATTAATAAATCCAGTTCAAGGGAAGCCCAAGTCAGCCGGGCAAAGTCGGTTCTTCAGGTGGCCCCCTGCATCTGGTCTGATCTGGTTTTTCGCACAGGAATGAATAACCAGATCCAAATTTATTTCTACTTTTTAGGCAAAACAGGGCAGTTTTACTTGCGGAAGCTGTCAAGAGATTGATAGAAATAGGAGCCCTATTCAAACAACACCTCGAGAAACCAAAGCAGCTTCCACGCTTCTTTTGCGCCACCTCAATTCTCAAGTTTCAGCAGAGTCAACTGCTGGGTGGCTTCTCGGGTCGACAAGGGACAGGCAATCCAAGCCGAGTCAAAACGCTCGGTGCAATCGACCACGAAGTGAGCGGTTCCATTGCCTGGGGAACGCAACGCTTGCTTCGCGCAATCGCTTTTTGATTGCGGAAAGGTAATTATGTTCATCGATCTGCAGGACATCCGCGATGCACATCGGGCAGCCGACCCGGCTGCCTACGAGAAGGCCTACGACGAAGGGTACGTGAAGGCTTACAACCTGATCTTCCCGCTCTTCCTCGAGGCTGTTCGCAGCGGCATCAGGAGCGGAAAGTACGACGTGTCGAAGCTCGACGCGAAGACCTACCCGACGCTCGAGATCAAGAGCGCCGTCCTGCCGACGATCACGCTTCCGCAGGTGACCGGTCTGGCAGAAGCGATCATGGTTGCACACGACCACGGTCGCGACGAAGCATGTGATGACGCCTTCGTGGACGCTGTTTCCACGGCAGTGTCAGAGCTCGACCGCTAGTTTCAACGAAGAAACCAGCCAAGTTTTTTCCGGAGAGGCACATCCTCAGATGGTGCCTCTCCGCTGCAATTCCGCACCAGATACGGTGCAACCATCTGTTCCGACGAGTACAACTGGAGTAAAAATGACGATCTCATCCAAGTGGCACGGTGTCGACCTGACCGACGATCAGCTCACCCTGCTCGACTGGCTGCGAGAGTTCTGCGAGAACGAGATTCGCCCCAACGCCGCCCGCTACGACAAGTCGCAGGCGACGCCCTGGGAGATCATCCACAAGGCAGCGGCAGCCGGCATCTACTCGCTCGAGTTCTTCGGGCAGCTCTTCTTCGGCGACCCGACGGGCAAGACGGCGGCGCTGGCCATCGAGGAGCTCTTCTTCGCCGACCCGGGCATCGCGCTGGCGCTCTTCGGCACGGGGCTTCCGGCGGCGGCGATCATGGCCAACGGCACCGACGAGCAGAAGATGAAGTGGCTGCCGCTGTGCTTCGCCGACAGCAAGGGCAAGCCGGCTCTGGCAGCGTTCTGCTCATCGGAGTCGGGAGCCGGTTCGGACGTGAGCGGCATGCGCACGCGAGCCGTCTACAACGCCAGGAAGAAGACCTGGACGGTGAACGGCACGAAGGACTGGATCACCAACGGTGCCATCGCCAACGAGGACGGCGAGATCACGGGCGTGCACGTGGTCGTAGCGGTGGTCGACCCCAAGCTGGGGGCGCGCGGTCAGGCCAGCTTCATCGTGCCGCCCGGCACGAAGGGGCTGTCGCAGGGCACCAAGCACCACAAGCTCGGCTTCCGTGCTTCGCACACGGCTGAGGTCGTCTTCGACAACGTCGAGGTGCCGGCCGACTGCCTGCTGGGAGGCAAGGAGGCGCTGGACGCGCGACTGGCCAAGGTGCGCGCCGGGCAGAAGTCGGGCGGGCAGGCGGCCATGGCCACCTTCGAGGGCACCCGCTGGATGGTGGCTGCGATGGGCGTCGGTCTGGCCCGGGCGGCGTTCGAGTACGCAGTGCAGTACGCCACCGAGCGTGAGGCGTTCGGCAAGCCGATCGCCGAGCACCAGCAGGTGGCGCAGATGATCGCCGAGCTCGACGTCAACATCGATGCGGCGCGGCTGCTCGTCATGGACGCGGCGAGCAAGTACCTGACCACGGGCAAGCTCTCCCGTGCCGAGGGTTCCAAGGCGAAGCTCTTCGCCACGGAGCTCGCGGTCAAGGCGACACGCTACGCCGTGCAGATTCTCGGCGGCGCCGGCTACGTGGAGGACCACCCCGTCGAGCGCTGGTTCCGAGACGCGCCTCTGCTGACGATCTTCGAGGGCACCTCGCAGATCCAGAACCTGATGATCGCCAGCACCGCGACGGGGCTGCGCATCCGCTGAGGTAGAGCCACAGCTCGACCAACAGCAAGGCACAACTCAAGAGGGCAGTCGTTTCCAGTTGCGATTGCAGGCGACTGCCCTCGACAAGTGCCACCACATACGGCACTGCACTGAAGCATTCAATCTCACCTCCAGAAAGGAAGTTGCTTCATGTTCTACTTCACCAGTGAGCCCACGGGCGCCTTTCCCACCCAGGGCGAGGGCATCATCGAGGAGACCGGACAGGCCTTCTACTTCCGCTACCGGGGTGGCCGAGCCAGCCTGACCATCTCCGAGGACGACCGCGTCGTCGTCGGCAAGGAAGGCAGCGAGGGCGTGGCACGTTGCTACGAGCAGCGTGTGGTCAGCGAGGACGCCATGCCGATCGAGCAGTCGACGGCGCTGACGACGGCCTGGCTCACCCTCTACCTGGCCGAGCCCCGGCAGCACCCGGCTCTTACCGCCATCCAGCGCTCGTCGCGCTGGAGCTGAGCAGAGAGCAAGTCCCAGTTCCATCCACCCAGGGTGTGGCGTCGAGTCATCGTTGCCACACCCGCTCACTGATTTTCAAGCATCCATCTCTGAGCCAGGTCGGCTCAGGATTCTCCGAAAGGAAGTACATCATGTCCGCAGACAACGGTTCCTATGTGGTGAAGACGCCGGCTCGCAACGGGCTCGCCTTCGAGTACCGGGCCGGGCACGCGCAGGCGATCGAGAACGCCGAGTGGCCCGTCATCGGTGTGCGCAACCAGTACCTGGCCAACGCCTTCGGGGCAAGCTGGGTGTTCGCGCGCGAGCGTCGGGCGGTGGCCTTCGCCAACGTCATCGAAGACGAGGTGGAGGCACTCTGCAACGGCTGGGGCACCGAGTATGGTGTGGCGGTGATCCCCGTCGACACTCCCTTCCCGGGCGCCGCAGACGTCAAGCCGAGCTTCGGCGCCGACGACGGTGTCTACGTGCTGAAGACGCTCTCGCCCTGGGGTGAGGGCTACATCTGGCGCGTCGCCTACGGGCAGGGCATCGGTGCCGACGTGCAGCAGCTGCTCTCCGGTGGGGGGCGGCTGCTGGAGCTGCACGCGAGTGTCGACAACCTGCTTTCCACCTTCGGGCAGCGGCGCTCGATGATCTTCTCCAGCCGGGGTCGGGCCATGCGCGCAGCGCACCTGATCAACGACGACATCGTCTCGCGCGGCGGTGCCACCGCCCACGGTGTGGTCAGGCTGGAGTTGCCCTTCGAGCTCTAGGCAAGCTCGACCACCAGTCGGGCCCGGCGCTGTGCCGGGCCCGACTGAGCGGTACGTGGACTAGTTGAGGGAAACCTTCTCGTGCTCTCAAATTTATTGCTTTTTTCGGTCAATACACTACCCAATATAGTTAATATTTCAGCACCAGATATAGTATCAGCCAATCGATCTTCCCGAATCGATTCGATAACCCAAACCTTTAGTGGTGCGAATAAAGGCTTCGCGGCCGGGTCTATCGAGCTTGCTACGAAGCCTGGATATACACTGCCTGACTGCATGTTCTGAAGACTCGGAAGCCGACTGCCATACACCACTGAGCAAGTCATCGACAGTAAAATATTGATCCGGTCTGCGCATCAAGTATTCCAAAACGGCTATTTCCATAGCGCTGAGTGAGACTTCAACGCCGTCTACAAGAACATTTTTAGTTTTAATACTGAGTTCGACGCCTTTGAAAGACAGAACATCATCTTTGAAAGTACGAGCTCTGCGCAGCAATCCATCGACTCTGGCAATAAGCTCTCTCATGTCGAATGGCTTAGTGAGGTAATCATCTGCACCCGTTTCAAATCCAATTTCCTTGTCACGGATATCGCTTTTTCCGGTCAACATCAAAATGACGGCGTTACCGTTTTTTTGCCTGTACTTCTGCAAAACTTCCAGTCCGTTGAGTTGGGGTATGCCCCAATCCAGGATCACGACTTCATAGTCAAAGTTTCGCAAAAACTCCAGGGCATCAATTCCATTGCTGACCAACTCGACAACATGCTTGCGCGATTCCAGAGCTGTTAGTACAGAAAGTCCCAGCATTTCGTCGTCTTCGACTATGAGGATCTTGGCCACGCAAATTTACCAATCTTTCACTGAAACGCACCGGCGAATCATACTGATGGCCGGGTGGGAAAATTATAGCGTCCCGGCATCATCAAAAGTAAAGAACAACCTTGCAGAACAAGGTTGCTCTTATCCCCTGAAAAATTGAAATCCGGCAATGCCGAGCAATGAATCGATTGCAAATTGACCATACCGGGGCTACATAACTCTTTTATGACAAGAAGGCAGCAAAGTATTTTTTTCGCGTCAAATCAAACCGAAGAAATTTCTCTGGGCAATTGAAACCAGAAGCGGCTACCCACGCCCAACTCACTTTCCACACCAATGGTGCCACCATGAGCTGCCACCAGAGATTTACAGATCGCCAGTCCGAGCCCGGAGCCACCTTGAACGACTGCGTCAGAACGCTCAACTTGACTGTAACGGTCAAACAGAGAAAGACACTTTTCTTTGGGAATGCCACGTCCCTGATCCGAAACAAAAAATTCGAATGTAGTATCTGATTCTAGTACGCCCAAAGTGATGGCACTATTGGACGGGGCAAATTTGAGACTATTGCCGATCAAATTCACGAGCACCTGTACGATTCTGTCAGCATCGACATTGATGAGAGTATCGCCGGAACACTCCAACTTCAGATCAATCGATTTCTTTTCGGCGCTGGATTGTACTGAGTCAAGGGCGCGTGCAAACAGCGTGCTTATGCTGATTGGCTGCAACTCAATGGTGAGCATACCGGAATCAATGCGCTCCATATCGAGCAAATCGCTGATCAGACGGATCAATCGCTCTGTTGACTGCAGCCCTTTTTCGCTGAGATTCTTGCCACGATCATTCAATTCACCCAAGACACCCTCAGTCAAAAGTTCAAACATAATCGTCAGAGATGATAGGGGAGTGCGAATGTCATGCGTAACCATGGTCATAAACTCAGTACGCATCTGCTCGACTTTCTTGCGATCGCTGATATCGTGTGCGATACAAAAGATAGTCTCCTCCGACTCGACACGAATAGTCGACCATAGCGTAAACAGAGTGGTTCCATCATTGCGAACAATGAGACGTTCCATCGAATTGACGGAGACTTCATCAGATAATGAAAGAAGCTGAGAGCGAGCAGATTCGCGCTCGGCCGCAGGGAGAATTTGATCAATACTCTTGCCAACCAAATCGTCGGGAGTGTATCCCCAGAGTTTCTCGGAAGCCCTGCTAACGAAGTTAAATTGCAAATCCAGATTGACAGAAAAAATGACATCGGCAGAATGGCTAATAATGGCAGTCTCACGGCGATGTGCTTCACTCAGTTGACGCGCCATATCATGAAAGGAATGATCAAGGCGGGCAATTTCATCTCGCCCGGAGACTTCAGGAAGGAGAGTGATGCCTTCAGACAATCTGCTCAAATTTTTCATCAAGCTATCCAACCGGCTCAGAGTGGACTTATTGAAATAGATAGCTAAACCGGTGACGAGAATAATGTTCAGGATCACGCCCGTCCATACAATATAGTCCAACAGCTCGCGCAACTGTTGTTGCTTCTCTGCATCTCTGGCCTGCACCTGATCTTGCTGATCAATAATTCGGTCTGCGATAGGCATCAATCCTGCCAGTTTTTTATAAATCTTGACGACAAGAAACTGCTGTTCAAGGACCGAGCCCCTCCGGTACTCCAGAGTTTCAAAATCAGCACCGAGATCAGTAATGAGACGAGTCAGAGTTTCGACATCGGGTTTAACCACATTTTCGTCGTCAACGAGAGCGAGGACGTTCTTCCATTGCGCAACCGCGTCGGACATGCCGGCCGCTCTCTGATGAGTCCAAAAGCGACGTTCTTTTCGCAACTGTGGTGCCACCACTTGCCAGATGTCCTTATCCTCATTGACTTGATGTATTTTTCTCATGGAGATTACCTTCTCCATCATGGCGAAGCTGCCAGCTCGCAGCAATGTACTTTCGGCTTTGTTAATCGCTACGGCTAGAGTCTTCTCTTTCAACTCAGTTTTGTACAGCTTTTCCAGTTGACTCTGTGTACCACACAGCAGAGAAACGAAGAGGACCTCGAATGCCAGAGGTATGCCAACCAGCAAGAAAGACTTTTGCGAAAGCGACAAATTAGCAGAGAAAGGACTGTTCAAAGCGCAGGTTCCAGCGAGTAGCCTAATGGCGACAAATCTACAGCAAATAGCAACTTCCGTCAGCCGAAAGTTGCCATTTGTCTGGCGAAACTGAGAAATTTAGAGAACACTAGAATTTCAACAAGGGCTCCTGGTCAAGACTGCCTCCTGCAAGGCCATTTCCGCCTCTGCTTTTAAGTCCTCGTTCCATACCATCTCTTGTGCTGTCAAAATCAGACTGCGGACCAACAGAGTCGAGTAATGGTCCATGCCCCTTATCCTGCGCTCCGTCGCCCGTACCGCTCTTAGCAACGGGGTCCTTTTTGTCTGGAGCAGCTACGGAGTCACTGCTCGAGCCGACAACCGTTCGTCCCGATTTATGAGAATTTTGTGCATGGTCAGGCTCTTGCTCTTGTCTATCTTTCGGAGCACCACCCCTATCTGGCGCACCAAATACGATACCTTGATCAGAAACTACAGCTTCGGGCACAACACCGGTTGCCGAACCAGAATCGGCAACCGACTTAGCAAATGCCTTATCGCCATACGCGTCTTGATGGAGGTAGGCACCGGCGTTCGACTTTCCTGAATCAACTGCGTCTCTAACGTTAACTGAATCTTTCATGGTTCATGCTCTCCATCAAGTATGTGATTGCTACCCAAGCACTGGTAATGGCGGACTTGTGCTTGTGAACAATCTAAATCGCGTTGTTAACTTATTCTTGACAATAAGCATCGGTGAACAGAATGTGCGAAAACAGCCTGCGCGGGCTACGTACAGAGGTCTCTGCCGCAGCTTACGGTTTAATTTGATCGTTTGCTTTATATGTACTATACTATATACAAGAACAACAAAAAAAAGGGAAAACGGCAAGGATGCCGCTTTCCAGGTTGTTCGCGAGCATCGGCGGAATTGGCAGGAGCCAGTTCCACCGATGTCGTTGCTCTTTTCGCCGTGAACTGAGAGAGCTTCCGGTCCGAAGGAATCGGGCCGGAGCGCCGCTCAGCCCTGTTCGCGCACCAGATCGTAGTGAGCCAACCCCTGGTAAGCACGCAGCAGGGTGGCCTTGCTAATCGCCGGCACGAGATTGCGATCTTCCTCGCAGACGTGATCGGCGTAGAGCCTGAGCAGCCGGTCCGAGCGCCGCCGGGCCGAAGCCTTGCTGAAAGCCCGGGTGAGCCAGTTGCCCTTGCCCGCACGTGCTGCTGCCACGGCATCGCCTTCATGCATGCGGGCGAAGTCGTAGGCAGTCATGTAGTCACGTCCGGGCGCGTAGGTGCGGAAGCTGCGCTCGAACGCCTCCTTATCGACATCCACTGCCGCTCCGGCAGGGATGTCCTGCACCGTCGTGAGCGGCTGCCCTTCACGCATGCGGTTGCGCAGGCTGATCTTCAGCACCTGCGCATCGACCACGAACGTGTTGGAGAGCCGGCGCGTGGCAAAGCCGCTCACCGCCACGATGCCGCACAGAAGCGCCACCACGGGGTGAGACGAGTGCAGGAGCCAGGCCAGAGCGGCGCCACCGCCTGTGATGGCGAAAGCACCGAGCCGCCCGAAGCAAGCAGCGCGGTTGATCCACCTTTCAGCACGAGCGAGCGTGCCGAACATGAGGGTGCGCTTGTCGGTGTAGCACTTCTGCCACACCTGTTGCATGAAGCGCATGGCGAGCATGCGAGTCACAACGAGAGCGAGCGAGCCTGCCGCGAAGAGTGCGAGCAGAACGAGCGCCGTGGTCAGCGTGAAAGCGCCCGTGTACACGCCGATACCGGCAGCGAGAGCGGCCAGAACGAAGGTGCGCAGGTCGGTCTTGAACAGCGTGGCTGTGTCCTCGTGCGTCTCCGTCAGCATGCGATAGGGGAAAGTCTCGGTCTCCTTCCAGGGCGCGAAGGCGCGCGTCACGCCTTCCATTTGAGGGCGCAAACCCGGCACATGGCGAGCCATGGCACCGAGCATGCCACCACCGTGCTCGACCCAATCCATGCCGACGCCGTATTCGGCATAGGTGAAGCCTTCCGTCAGATGACGGTTGGACTTGACCCGGCGCGGGGCGTTGAGCACGAACTGGTAGAACTGGCAGAAGCCGAGCGCGAAGCCGGCCGGCTTCGGTTCGACGAGAATGCCGATGCCGGCATCGACCGCATCGACATCACCCTCATAGAGCACTTCCAGCTCGCGCGCCATCTCGACATCGCCGCCGGTCAACTCCAGGAAAGAAGTAACAGGAGGCTCGCCCAGCGACTGTCGGAAGTCGTTGTAGGTGCCCGTTCCGTCGGTGCGCTCGCGGAAGACGTCACGCTCGGCCAGGTCGGTCCAGGTGCCGTCCTGCTGGTTCTTGAACTGGGTCAGGGCGCGCGGGAAGTTGTGCAGAGTCAGTGCCCCTGCCGATTTCTTCACGAACGACCAGGCCAGGGTCTCGTAGCCGAAGCGCTCGACCAGAGAGCGTGTGTTGCCGTGAATGAAGTCGACGAGCGAGACGCGGTCGAGCGTGCGGTCGCTGCCGGGCTCGATGATTTCCTGCTCGCTCAAGATCATCTCGTGCAGGCGATAGACCATGCGGAACTGCTTGGGCACCTGGAAGGGTCCGTCGTGGTGCTCCCACTTCGAACCGGGCATGCCCCAGATCAGCTCATAGTGCCGGAACCAGGTCATCAGCCGGGCGATGGTCGGGTGACGATCGAAGAAGCGCATCATGAACATCTTGGCGCGCTGCCCGAGGAAGCCGTACCAGTCGGCGTGCATGCCCATCTGCAAGGTTGGGTGCTGGAGCAGATCTTCGGTCCACATGACGGTGTGGATGCGAGCGATCTGAGCCACGTTCACCTTGCGCGCCATCTGGAAGAGACGCTCGTCGTCCCAGTCGGGATGGAAGTAAGCGTAGTGCCGAGCGATGGCGTTGTGCTCGGAGACGAACAGCCAGTGCAGGAAGCTCAGCAACGGGCTGTAGTTGTTGTTGAAGCCGGTCTTGTCGATGCCCGGCTTGGCAGGGTCTTCGGGCAGGCGCTGGCTCTCGTCGACGGCCATCTCGCCACCACTGAAGGTGCGCAGCGAGTGGAGCTCATCGTCATTGGTGCCGTAGATCTGCCCCTGGATCCAGGCCATCTCGCGTTCGGAGATGACGGTCGGCCTGCCATTGTCGGTGGTGCGGGTCCAGTCTTTGCTGGTGCGATCGACAACGGCCGCCTCGCCGTCAGGCCAGTTCTCTTCCGGGCGGCGCGCAAGCAGGTGCGGGCACTGACTGACCGGGTCGTGCCTGGTGTTGCCGCCGAAGTTGTGGAACTGGAACTGAATCCAGCCACCCGCCAGGTTGTTCAGAATCAGCGCCGGCTTGACGATTTCTCGTCCGTGCTCGTCCAGCCTGCGCCAGCGAACCTTGCCGACATCGCGAGCGCTGGGAGTGATCGCCTCGGGGTCGGGGCGCACCTTCCTGGGCGGAATGTTCGACCCGAGCCTGGTGTTGACGGCTCCCATCTGCGGGTCATCGTTGTCGGAGACCCAGGTGCCGTCGGCGGTGTAGAAGTGCTTGACGGCGTCAGGCTCCGGTCCGAACTGCTTCGTGTCGTTCGTCGCGTAGTCGTAGGGGTCGGTGAGTGCGTTGCTGCGGTTGAAGCGAATCTTGGCGAGCAGGTAGAGCAGCCCGAGGAAGGGCGGCCACTTGTCCCACGTCACCTTGCGATTGGGGTCGCGCGAGAGCCCGCGGTTGAGCGTCTCGAGAATCCAGTAGAAGCAGTTCCAGTAGACATAGCGAATCGGACCGATGCCGACGCGCGAAGACTGGGGTCGAAAGCCACCTGTGACGCGATGGAAAGGGCAGCGCTTCTGTTGCTGCCCGTCTTGATCTTCTGTCATATGGTTTTTCCTATTCAGTTCTTGCCAGCATTACTGCCGGTGTGAAAGAGAGCGAGCCTTCAAGAAGCAGTGCCACCCGCGTTCTTGTTGGTTCGCCATGTGAAGTCGGCGCGATAGACGGCCTCGCGCACACGGTTCACCCAGCCCAGCGGACGATGCTCGGGCAGGGTGCGCCAGGGGTTGAAGGAGAGCGCTTCTCCCGACGATTCCAGAAGCGGATTGTCGTCACGCCGGCGCGGAATTTCCAGCACCGCCACCGGTATCAGACGCCCGCGCCACTGGACGGAAGGATCTTCGATCGGTTCGCCTTCCTGCTGGAACTGCACGCAGAGCGTGAAGCGCACCGCCTGCTTGCGCAGGAGCTTTTCGGCGGCATGGCGAAGGTAGGCGCCGTCGAAGATATTGGGCAGCGAAAAGAAGCTGCTGCGCTGTTGCGCGATCAGCGCATACTTGACGGCACGGTCACCGAACATGTAGGGCGTCTGCGAGTAGTAGTCGATGGTGAGCGGGTTCTTGACCAGCTTGAGCACCGCCTTGAGCAGAAGCCGTCCTTCGGGCTTGAAGCGCCGCAGTACCTGGCCGACCTTGCCGCGCGCCATCAGGTCGCGGATGGGCGGGTAGTCTTCCAGATGGCGATGGAAAGAAACGGGGTGATTGGCGAGCAGGAAGTCGCAACAATCAGCCTGTTCATCGCCGACGAGCAGCTTGTCGCCAAGAACGCCATGCACCTTGATGGCGATGCCTCGCACGTTGGGAAGGATGTCGGGGCCGGTCCCGGGCGCACCGTTGGAAAGGCGCACACTGGCACCAAAGTAGTAGCCGGACTTGCCGAAAAGACCGATGTTTCCAGGCGCCACCCGGTCGAGAATGCGCACTCGGGCATCGGTAAAGCTGCCGTGCGATTTGCTGTGCACGTCACGGCGAGCCAGGCTGCCTGGCTTGTAATCGCGCTCCTGGTCGGCGATTGTGCCGTCGACGATCTCAGCGATGATGCTCGCTTCGTTGACGCCGACTTCTTCTTGTGGTCTGTTGTGCATGCATAATTCCTCTTGAAGGAAATGCGGCGAAACTGGTTGAGCATCGCCGCAAGCTGGTGAATGAACGGACAGAGAGCCGGCAACTCCCGATAGAAAGCGGGTGTTGCCAGCTACCTGAGTGAACGGGTCAGCTCAGCGCCGCGCCAAGCAGGACCACAATGAGCAGCCCGACCAGAATCGACACGACCACGATGTTGCGCTCCATGAAGCGGTCAAAGGCAGACCTGGACTGAGACCGAGGCGTGGGTGATTGACGAGGCATTGAAGTTCTCCGTTTGCCTGTTACGAGGAAGCAGCCGCGTCAGACATCGCCTTCCAGACGGGAAGATCTTGCGTGTTGACGTAACTGTAGGCGAACTGCTCTTCCGTTGTGCCGGTGAGCGCATGGGCAGCATCGGCAACAGCGCGCTCGAGCCCGAAGAGTCCGAGCGATGCGGGGTGGCAGGCACTCTGTTGAGCACTGAAGAGCGCCTCGCCGGCAGCGCTATTGGCAGACCTGGCCTTGTTCAAGGCGGCAGCGCAAGAGTCCACGTGCTGCACACCACTGGCGATGCCCTCTTCGGCCTGGTCGAGCGCCGCGCGAGCCGCAGCCAGTTCCTGGTGAATCAGCCAGAAGCTGTGCGTGCGGTCGCCGTATGTTACGGCAGCCGCGACGATAAACTCTTCGTCGTCCGACGAACAGACAGACCAGAGGTGCTGACGCGCCTGCGCAAGACTGCCGGCGACCTGCTGCAACTGCAGTTGTACCGTCGACAGACGCCGCTGAGCGACCAACTTGTTGAGCCTTGCCGATGCCAGAGCGGCTTCGGCGGAGGTGAACGCCAGCTCCGCTTCGGCCACCTGCTCCGAGGTCGTGAGCTGCAGCTGTTCGGCTGCAACGATGGCGCAGTGGGAATTGAATTCATCACGCTGGTGCGCAGCGAGCGCACGAGCAGCGATGATGAGAGTTTGGATGTTGCCAGAATTTTCCGTAGTCATGATATTTACCGTAAATGTGTTTTGCTGGAGAGACTTGAAAGCGCCCCCGCGCAAAATTTAGAAAGCACGCACCGAGTTTTGGTTCGATACGCTCCGTGAAGCAGCACTGCAGATGCACGCATCACCAGCGCCGATCTGGCGCCGGAGATGCTGGCACAAGCAGCGCCCCTGAAAGGGACGCCGGTGATGTTGCCACCACCAGCGCCACTAAACACAACGCCCGTGTTGTTGCCATCACGAACGCCACTAAACACAACGCCCGTGTTGTTGCCATCACGAGCAGTGCTACAGCAGACGACTCAGGAGCCGCTGCTGCCGCTCATCTTGGGGAAGTAGCCGTAGACGAGCGAGCCACCGCCGACCGGGACGTTGATCTTGTCTTTGGGATCGGCCTTGTAGTCGCCGTTGCTGCCCGGCTCGGTCACCATCTCGAGCAAGCCCTTGTCGAGGTGCCCGTAGATGAAGGCGATCGGGTCGGTGACGACCAGGCCCTTGTCCTCGAGAGCCTTGAACATCTTCGCCATCTTGATGCCGATAGCCGGCGCCGCATGGCTCGTGCCGCCGACCTTGGACGAACGGTTCTGGTAGCGCACATTGGGTCCGCACTCGGGCGCCGCCACGTCAGCCACGAGCGAAGCGCTGTGCCCGGCTTTGCCGGTGCTGGCCGAGACCGGCAGCCCCAGCCCGACCTCCTCCTTCATGGGCGGGAAGAGATCAGAGATGCCACCGCCGGTGTCGCTCCAGACGTAGCGGCTCGTCACCGTCTTGCCGTCACGGGAGCGGATGCCGATGCCGGCGGCGCCGATGATGTTCGGCACCGAGGACGGTGCGTCGGCAACGGCCTTGGGCGTGTTGTCGCGCGAGCCATTGTCGCCCGTGGCGGCAGTGACGATCATGCCCTTGAGACGAGCCGCCGCGGCCGCTTTCTCCCAGCGCAGCAGCGACTGCTGCGTGAAGTTGGACTCGGCCATGCCCCAGCTGATCGTGTAAGCGCGCAGCTTGAGCAGGCGCCCGTCCCTGGTCTGAACGCCCTTGAAGGCGACTGCCGCTTCGATCGCCTGGATGAAGGCGTCGTCGGAATTGTCGGCGCGGAAGATGACGCAGTAGCCGTTGGGATTGAGCAGCACGTGCGCCTGCAGATCGAGAGCATTCTCGACCGTGGCGCCGTCGGCGTAGCCCGAAGCGCCACCATCGAGCGGCGTGCCGTCGACCGAGTTGCCGATCACAGGAGCGGCGGCGATGCCTTCCTGTTTGGCGACGTAGGCCGCATCGGCGAGAAGCCGCGGACCGTTGTCACCGCCGAGGCTGACGAAGCCGGTGACGACATCTTCCACCTTGTCCATGGCGGCGACATCGAAGCCTTGCAGCCGGGCCAGCCCGCGCGACGTCAGACCAGACGGGATGGCGCTGGGCTCGACCGCCGAGCCGGCGAAGCGCAGGTTGACATGCGCGATGTCGCGCGTGTCGAGACCGTAGACGCCGATGATCGGCAGCCCGGGCTTGACGGTGATGTGGCCTTCGCGTCCGACGAACTTGCCGCCCTTCGCATCGACGAAGTGGGAGAGCTCGATGCCGGGCAGGAAGCGCCGGGCTGCGGCGTAGGTGCCCTGCACACGCTGGATGCCGAACATCTTGTCGGCGTCGGTGCGGGGCAGGAGCGTCAGACCGTGCTCGCGAGCAGCCTTGCGAACGCGGCGCAGATGCGACTTGCGCTCGCCGAAGAGAGCGGTCAGCTCGTCGTTGGTGAGGTGCGGGCGGGCGCCGCGCGAGACCTTCTCCTGCAGCCGGGCGATGTCATCGCGGCTCGCAAGAGACGACATCTCGAGCGAGAAGCGCACCTGCTTGTTGCCGGCCAGCTCACGCACACGGGTGCCCGACGGTGCCGGCTTGAAGCTTGAGGTGAGAGCGACCACGGCAGCGGCGGTGGCCTTGTTGGACTTGGACATTGGTGATATCTCCACGTTGTTAACCTGGCAGCGTGATTGCCACCAGGTCTCGAAGGAAAACTGCGAAATTGAGGACAAGCGGCGGGGCGCTAACCTTTCAGAAAGCGCCAGACTGCCCGGTCAGACTGCCCGGGCATGGAAGTTGGGGTTGGCGGCGCGGAAGCCGTCGGCGAGAACCGACATCATGGCGATGGCGTCGAGCTTCTGCATGAGCCCTTCCGCCATTTCGATCATGTCCTCGGCCGAATCGAGCAGAGCATCGCGCTCTTCTTCGGTCTGGCACAGCGCCACGTCGGCGAAAGTGCCCTTCACACGAACGAAGGGATAGCGCTTGATGCCTGCGCTGATTGAACCGAGCGCCGAGCTGGCGAACATGTTCGCCGAGAACGGATCGGCGTCAGCCTCGTATCCCGTCTGCACGATATGGTCGGTGAGAAAGATGACAGACAAGGCTCGTTGCGCGAGCTGATCCACATCGTCAGTCTTGCGTCCACGGAAGTGGTTGACGACGTCAGCGAGTTCGGTGAGCAGGATCGAGTCGCGGTTGGTCTTGGTCATTTACTTATTCTCCTCACATGCACCAGATGCGGTGCACAATGCAACGACAGATGCCAGGCATCTGTACGGACAGCAGACGGCTGGCAGAATCGCCGGCCGCCTTTGATTGCTTCGGTGGCAGTAGTTCAGCCCTGGTGTCGGCCGGTCTGGGCAGGGCTGTTGTAGACGAGCACTTCGCCCGCATAGAACGCGTTCAGGCTGACATCGACAGGCGCTGCGGTCGAGACCGGGTCGACACCGCCGCAGTTCGACGGAGCAGGCTCCTGCACGAGCTGCTCGGCCATGCCGATCAGCCCCTGCACATGACCGAGCAAGCTCGGGTCGGCGAGCGTGACCACCTGTTCGGCATCACGAAGGAACGGGTAAGTCCTGAAACTGCGACCGACTATGGTGAGCGCCTCATCGGCGTACATCTCGGCGAGCGCCGCAGAGGAGAGGAAGTCGCCCTGCGAACGGGGCTTACCTCTCGTTCTGAGAAGAACCGAAACGCCTCGCTGCACGAGCCGATCCAGGTCGTCGATCTCCCGGTTGCGGAAGTGTTTGACGACATCGCAGAAGTTGCCGCGCAGAACCGAGTCGGCGTGATTGGTCGAGGACATGTGAAGCTCCATGCCTTATGCACCAGATGCGGTGCGGGGTGTCGTGACTGTCGATACCGGCGCATCGACGGGTGAAGACTTACCAGCATTCGACTCGCCGGAGTCTTAAGCTGGGCCAAGGTGGCAGACTTACGCAGATTTGCCGGAGTCGTTGCCGGTGCTGCCGTCGCCGTGCATACCAAACGGGTCCTTCGGATCGAAGGGACCGTGCTGGCGAGCCGCACGAGCGAATGCACCGACGAAACGCAGCGAGCCACGTGCGGCGCTGCCGAGCACCGGGCCGATGATGCCCCAGAGGGGCGGTCCGACCCAGACTATGATGACGCTCATGAGCGCCAGCATCACACCACGAATGGTGCCAAGCGCGGCGGCGGGCTTGATCTGTTGCAGCACGGTGTGCACCGTGCTCATGTCTGGCATCTTGGTCCAGTCGACGATGCCGTTGAAGGAGTTGTTGCAGCACTGCACGACGCTGTAGAGCAGCACGCAGAATGCCACCTTGACGAGATTGCGGGGGCTGTTGAGGGGCGGGTCGTTCTGGTCGTCGGGACTCTTGGGGTTGGTTGCGTTGGACATTGGTCTATCCTCCGGTGCCTGCAGGCAGGCACCATTCGGGGTTGACGAGCGGCGGATGCCGCCCGAGAGAAGCGGTGTCACCACAATCAGTGGCGGTACCGGCGCAAGCGGAACCAGCGGCGACGGGGTCGATACTCCATCGACCTGCCGCAGGTGCACATGAGAACAACGATGATCAGCACCAGGAAGGCACAGAAGAGATTTTTGATGAGCTGCATGGATGTTTCCGGTTGTGCTGCAACTGAGTTGACACCTCTTGCTGCTCCTCGTATCAAACCAGCCACCCGGGGCAGCCAGCAATCATGAGGACCCGACAAGAGATGCAGCGGAGACGCCGTCTGTCTATCGAGGCGTTAGACAAAAGTCATCTTCGATGGTCAGACACGCCAGTCGGCGACTGACGTAAGTAAATCCAGATACTTGCAGGAGTGCTGTTTCTTAGCTCTTTTCGGAAATGAAAACTGATGGATGAATACTTAGAGATTTACCAGTATCTAAATGGTGATCTCATCACAAGTTTTGTATAGACGAGCACTTTACAACGCTTAACCGCTAGCCCTGTTAGCATTCGCACACGCTGTAAAGAGCCTCGCACACTGTCGCGAGTGCAGGTAAATCCAACCTGCGACTCTCCAAGATTGCCTGAAACCCTGACTGATGCTCTATCTACATAGACTTAGCGGAGCTTTCAGCGAGCTTTTTGACCATGCTTAGATTGCGCTTAGAACGGTGACTGACGATGCCGTTTGTAATCATTCGCGGCAAAGAAATATTCGGCTCGACATAAGTAGACAGCGAGAGCTTTGTGTGGCCTTCCTCGGTAGGAGTGAGAATCCAACTTCCTTCCATCGCTTTCAAATCTTCAGATGAGATAAGTTTGAAATCTACTCGCTGAGCTGCTGTTTCATTAAGGTGCAATATGCATTCGGCATTGCCAAACGGCGAAGGAAAAATGAACTTCTGCTCTACTACAGGCTCACCGTTCTCGCTGGCCGACTTGATGTAAGCAGAATCCGGATCTATCTTGCGCTGTTCGAGCATACTTCTCCAGACAATTTTAGGTGGTGCCTTGATCAGGACTTCTTCATGCACACCGTTCTTATGCGCCTTGCCCACTGCCGTATGTTCGGCCCGAACAGGCTGCATCACCGGCACTGACACCGTTGAAAGAACGAGTGCCGCAGCAACAATTATTCTTGTCTTTATGCTCACACCAATAGCTCCATGAGAGGCCGGCAATTATAAATAACTCGCGATAGGTAGCACATTACATATTGCCAAGGTGTACGTTGCCAAGAAGCGCAGGCGGTTGTTTATTGACTCTGCAGATTGCTAATTCTAAGAAGTCACGTTTCATTACTTTCAACAGCCAACAAAACCTGTAAGTACCTTCAGCTTCTTTCGAGAACGTCTTTCTTCTCTGCGTTAGCAGGGTGGATGTTTCTCGACTATCTGGCGCCACCAATTCAGGTGTGCGTCGCTTTGTCGGAGTCACTCTCATGGACAAACTCATCGGACTACTAGGCATCGCCGTCATCATCGGCATCGCCGTGCTTCTCTCCAACAACCGAAAAGCGATCAAGTGGCGCCCGGTTGTTGTTGGTCTCGCCTTCAACTTCATCGCCGCCCTGCTCATTCTCAAAGTGCCGATCACACGCCAGGCTTTCGAGGCGGTCGGACAGGGCATCAACAAGCTGCTCGAATTTGCTGTCGACGGCGCGGCGGGAATCTTCGGCGACAAGCTGGCCCGTGGCGAATTCATCTTCGCTATCAGGGTCGGCTCTTCGATCATTCTCATCGCCGCCCTCTCGTCACTGGCATACTACCTGGGCATCATGCAGCGCATCGTCAAGCTCCTCGCCCGAGGACTGATGCGCACCATGGGCATCACCGGACCGGAAGCGCTCTCAAGCGTTGCCGCGGTTTTCGTCGGTCAGGTGGAGTGTCAGTTTCTGATCAAGCCGTATCTGAAGCGGCTGAGCAGCTCTGAACTCTTCACATCGATCGCCGCTGCCATGGCGACTATTTCCGGATCGGCCCTGGTCGCTTACACGGCTCTGGGCATGAATCCGGTCTGGCTGCTGTCAGCCTCGATCATGTCGATATTCGCCGGCATCGCGATCGCCAAGATCCTCTGCCCGGAAACGGAGCAGAAGGCACTCACGGGCGAGGTGGTTCTCGACATCGAGAACAAACCTGTGAACGCCTTTGATGCCATCGCCCACGGTGCAATGGACGGTGCCAAAATCGCCGTCAACGTGATGGTGATGGTGCTGGTCGGTATCGCCATGGTGGCGATGATCAACTTCTTGATCGCCATTCCGCTGCACTGGTTCGGTGTCAGCTGGCAGATCCAGGACATGCTCGGCGTGTTGCTCACACCGCTGGCCTGGCTGCTCGGCGTGCCCGCGCACGAGGCCTTCCACGTGGCACGCCTGATGGCTACCGAAATCTTCGTCAACGAGTTCGTCGCTTACGGAGAGCTCAGCCAGGTCATCCACGGACACGGCGCCTACGTCTTGAGCGAACGCACACAGCTGATTGCGACGGCAGCGCTGTGCGGCTTTGCCAACCTCGGCTCGATCGCCATCAACATCGGCGGTCTGGGCGCGATGGCTCCCGACAGACGCGGTGAAATCGCCAAGATCGGCTTGAAGTGCCTGGTCGCGGCGAATCTGGCCACATGGATCACAGCCGCTACCTGCGGACTTTTCATGTAGACCACCGCGCTTGACTGACTTTCGAGAGCGGCAGGGTAGATCGTTGAAAAACGACACTCCCTGCCGCTTTCGCTTTTATCCCACCCTACTATACTATAGAATAGCTTGCGATAAAAATGAAAACTGTTAAAAGCCGGTCCCTTTCAGCAAATCGATGGTTATCCAACCTGAATGCGACCGGCGAAAGCAGCAAAGAGCCGCGTTCGCCGGTCCTTCATGCCTTACAGCTCGGACGCCTAGGTCTCAGGACCAAGAAGGCGGTAGCCGAAGCCGTTGATGACACCAATCACGAGCACGCCCCCCGTCACGAGCAAGACATCGAAGGCAGACAGCACAGCCGAGATCTTGTAGCTGACGGCGAGAAAAGCAATAATGCCACCGAAGACGACTCCGGTCGCGATCACACCGCCCAGGATGGGACGGCTGGAGCCGAAAGCAGCGATGAGACCGCCGATGACGGCGCCCAGAACGAGACCGACGACGGCAGCTGCCTGTAGGTGCGGGTTCAGTCCGTAGGCGATGATGTTGAAGATCAATTCGGCGATGGAGCAGGCCAGAGCACTGCCCAGGACGCCAGTCAGTTTGTTCTTTTGCATGCACGTACCTTCTTTCTAATCGGCACTTAGCACGATTTGTTGAATTGAGATTTGAATATTGGTCACAAGCAAAGGCACTAACGGCAGGCAGGCGATGCTCAGCACAAGCGTGCTCAACATCGCCCACCGGTCTTGTCAGTCAGCGTCGCGAGCAGTTCTCGTTTGCTGCGCCGCCGTCGTCATCGGATGATCCGGATGGTGAGCGGATAGCGATAGGCCGTGCCACCGCCGGCAGTGATGGCGGCGATGATGGGCAGAATGAAGCCCAGAACGCCGACCGCGATGAGCATGGGAATGCCGATGATGAAGAAGCACAGCAGCGCCGAAACGATCGCCCAGAAGACCAGGTTGATCTGGAAGTTGAGCACCTCTTTGGCCTGGTCCTTGACGAAGGGCGAGTCCGAGATGAGCATGATGACCAGCGGCACGAAGATGTTGCAGAGGATGGAGGTGGCCAGAAGCGAGACCAGATGGCAGATGACAGCCAGGGTTCGCTCCTCGCCGGTGGTGTTGCTGAGATTGGTTGCAGACATGTTGTCCTCTCTTAAAAGTCCAGCTGAAGTTGTTCAGCTCAAATGTGCATTGACATGACGAGCAAACCCGCTTGTGAAGCAGGTGCCCGAAGGTGGCCAGGCTGACGGAGAGGGAGCGGCTGAAGTGCTCCCTCTCTGTCCATGAATCAAACTGCGGCAAGCTCCCTGTCGCTCCAGAGCGACTTCGGAACCGGCTTGCCATGCTGGTCGCGCAGAGCGATGCAGTAGCAGGGTCCACCCGACTCCATCACTTCCTGCACGTACTCCTCCAGCACGGTACCGTTGGCCAGCGTGTAGCGATGCAAATCGCCGGCGAACAGCTTGTAGCGCGCACGCACACGGCTGTACACGCGTTTCTCGACACAGGCGACCCGACGAACACGGTCGAAAGGCACTTCCTTCCCACCGGCGCGGATCTCCTTGCCGACTTCGTGCACCAGCTTGGTGCGATTGACCTTGCGACGAGCCCACTGGTTGAGCCCTTTGAACTGGTCCATTCTCATAGCAATTTCCTCTTTGTCTTTGAGTGATTACAGGGTGCTGGAACACCCGTTTCAGAAGCAGGCCAACGTGGGCATTGAGCTCGACGTTGGGTGAGCGAGAGGCAATGCCTGGCACCGCCTCTCGAGAAGTTTCAAGACCCTGAGGTCGTGACCGAGGCTGAGCCTCAGTAGTAGAGGTCGTGCAAACGACCGAAGATGCGCTCGACTTCAGGCGCTCGCGAACCGAGTGCCTTCTCCATGACGCACAGCGCCTCGCCCAGCACTTCACGCGCCTGGTCGAGGCTGTTCATGGCCGTCAGGATGGTGCCGAGGTCTTCCAGGCAGTAGCCGTAAGCACGGCTGTCTTTGCCGATGTGCTCAGCGGCGAGCGCCAGCGCTTCACGACAGATGCGTTCAGCGGCGATGTAGTCCTTCTTCCGCCATTCGCTCGTGGCACTGTCGAGAAGGGCAGCGACGCGGGAAGCGTAGCTGGTCTCAGGGATGTTCGGATTCGTCATTCAGACTCCGTTGCAGTTGATGGGTTCGTCGGAGCACCAATCAAGGTGCCAGTGATTTTTGGTGGCAATCTCCCTGAGGTTGTGTCAATCGACCACACGAATCTGGTCGGCACCATAGGCAGCAGCCCAGAGAGCCTTGTAGGTCCAGTATTCGTGTGGGTCCGGAGGCGTGGTTCGCTTTGCTTCGTACTCAGCTACCAACGCCTCATAACGCTGCTGGGCCTGGGCGGCTTGCACAGACGTGAGAATGACTTCACGCCGCGTGTCGACCGCCTGAACGCCAGCTGCATCGCTTGAGTCAGGCATTGCAAAGCTCCGGAAAGAGTTGAAAGTCGCAGTCCCTCTCGGCTGTTTTGAAGTTCAGTGATTAGAAGTTAGTTCTTACGCTTGAGGTTTATTAGCCGAGAAGAAATGAAAAGAAGACAGTATTTCTTTCTTATCAGTGATAGGTGATCAAAGAGGAGCGAAGTTTTGTAAAAGGACCACTTTACATCCCTTTACATCACTAAATAATTCCCTCAACAACAAACAGGCTGACAATCTTTCTGCGCGCTGACAACAAATGGGCTGTCGCGAGCCCCGCTATGTGATGGAGATAAAAGGCGAATAACAGTCAGACCACATATAATCCTTCGCTGCGCATTTGCACTCGTCCCATTCGCGCAAAAGAGACCAGCGAGCCTGAGCATGGATTCTAATACCTGGTTACCATTTGCTGCCACCATCGCTGGTGCAATCGCCTCAATTACAGGCTTTGGCATAGGCAGCCTTCTAACGCCACTGATGGCCTTCGAACTGGGCACAAAACTAGCGGTCTCGGCAATCACGATTCCACACCTTGCTGCTACGGGTCTGCGCTGCTTCGTACTGCGCAAATTCATCGACAAAGGGGTGCTCCTCACCTTCGGCGTCACAAGCGCTCTGGGCGGGTTCGCAGGCGCCCTCCTGCACTCACTGGCCCATCCGCAGTGGCTGACGGTTTTCTTCGGATTGCTGCTTGCGGCAGTGGGCGCCATGGGACTGACCGGTTTCGATTCGAAGCTGCGCATCGGACGCAAGCGAGCTGGATTAGCCGGAGCCCTCTCAGGCGGGCTGGGTGGCATGGTGGGCAATCAGGGCGGCTTGAGAAGCGCCGCCATGCTCGCTTTCGACGTTCCCAAGGAATCATTCGTGGCCACATCAACGGCAATAGGTGTGATGGTTGACCTGGCCAGGCTGCCTGTATACATAGCCACAGAGTCAGGAGAGTTGTGGGCGATCTGGCCGAAAATTGCCATCGCCACAGTCGGCACACTTGCGGGCACACTGATTGGCATGCGTCTGCTTGAAAAAATCAGCGAAAAAGTTTTCAAAAAAGTGGTCTCCGGGGTGATTTTCCTGCTCGGACTATCGGTATTAATCAGGGGCTCAGTCACATAGCACTTACAAAAAATCACGGTTGAGCTAAGTTACCGTTTTTACGTGCCACAATTACAGACAAAGGCAATTGGAGAAAAAGCATGCAGAAAGCTATTTTTGGTGCAGGTTGTTTTTGGGGAGTAGAAGCGGCATTTCGTCAGATTCCCGGCGTCAAGGCAACATCTGTCGGCTACTCTGGCGGCACAACCGAAAATCCGAACTACAAAGACGTGTGCACCGGACGCACCGGACATGCTGAAGTTTGCCAGGTCGAATTCGACCCGGCCCAGGTCTCGTATGAACAGCTTTTGAATGCATTCTGGAACATGCATGACCCCACTACCGTAAACAGACAGGGTCCAGACATCGGCACTCAGTACAGATCTGCCATCTTCTACTTAACGCCTGAGCAGAAAGAGATCGCGACAAAATCAAAAGAAACAGCCAATCAAAGCGGAAAATTCAAACATCCCATCGCCACTGAAATCACCGCCGCCAGTGCCTACTGGCCGGCTGAAGAGTATCATCAACGCTATCTGGAGAAGACAGGTCAAGCCACTTGCCACCTGGCTTAAACAGTTTGAGGCAAAAGAGCTGTTGCAAAAGCTTTTGTGATAGGAAGAATCTGCGTCTCGTCGATATGAGCGAAAGGAATCAAAAACTGCCTGGGCAGTGGGTTGACGATGTAATACTCGCGTGTCGATACAAGCGGCAGATTTGATTGACGCGCGGCGTCCAGGATTTCTTCCTCGCTATTATCGAGATTGAGTTCGATGAGCAGGTTCATGCCGCTGCTCTCTTTCGCCATTGAAACGCGGCTGCCGAACTGCTTCGTCAAAGCGATAATCATCTCCTGACGACGATGAGCGTAAAGTCGATGACTCTTGCGTAAATGCCTCTCCATGTAACCTTCAAGCAAGAAATCAGCAATCACTTTCTGCTCGAGCACGGGCACCTCACGCTCGAGCAAACTCTTCAACTCGCGCACTACAGGCATCCAACGCTCGGGGAAGATGGCGAAGGCAACGCGCGAAACAGGGAACAAAGCGCGCCAGAAAGAAGAGAGGTAGACAACACAGTCGTTGTCGTCGACACCTTGAATGGCTGGAAGCGGGCGCATTTTATACCAGTATTCACTGTCGAATCCATCTTCCACAATGAAACCGCCAGTGCGTTTGGACCACTCTACGAGCGCCTTACGCCGTTCCATAGATAACACCGCCCCTGTCGGATCTTGATGAGCGGGTGTGACATAGATCAACTTCGGCTCTTGAGCAATGTCATAAAGCTTCTCAACGACAACACCCTCAGCGTCAACATCGGCAGGTGCTATCGAAGCTCCGGCTGCCGAAAAGGCGCGACGAGCCACCTGAAATCCAGGATTTTCCAGAATCACAGTGTCACCGGGGTCGACCATCATGCGTGTAACAAAATCGAGCGCCGACGAAGGTCCTGCAAAAATCACCACATTTTCCGGATGACAGCGCAAAGAGCGAAATCGATTCAAATAAGCAGCAATCGCTTCACGCAGCGGCATGTAACCAAGGCGATCTCCGACTACTTCAAACTCAATCGGGTTAAAGCCGTCTCGCAAGTGTTTGAGCAGTATTTTCCGCCACTGATCGACCGGCAGCTCTTCAAATGGCGAGGCTCCGTAATTGAGCTCGGCAGAAAGGTTGGGTGCAGGTTGCTCAACCACGCGACGAGCGAAACGCGACACTGCATCTGGTGGCAGCGCAGCAACCGGGCGCGGTTCCGACTGAAATTGAGCCTGATGATCTTCGCTGCGAATGACACGCAGCGTCTGATTGTTCGATTCGAGGTAACCGTGACCGACCAAAAGCTCGGTCGCCTTGAGCACAGTGTGGCGAGACACACCAAGCTTACGAGAGAGGTCTCTGGTCGACGGAAAAGTCTCCCCTGCTTTCAGCTGACCATCGGAAATAGCGCGGCGCAGTGCTTCGTACAACTGCACATAAATAGGCTTTTCGGAGGAGGAGTCAAGAACGATTGGAATGTCGACCATGATGCTTGCACTTATAACGATGTAAGAGTCCACATGATGATAAGCCAAATGCCAACCGGAAAAGGCGACCTTGGAAACCGAATTTTCTAAAGTCTCCTAGATTTTCTTTGTCAGACCGGACTGGCGCTTGCCGCCGTGCTCTGAAAGCATGGAAACAGCCCCCTGATGCGCCTGCGTTTCAGCGTCATCGAGAGGTGTCTTGCCCCAGCGGTCGACCGGATTGATATTCACTCCCAGCGCAAGAAGATAACGCAGAGCTTTCAACTTCCCTTCACTGGCGGCGATGTGAAGCGCCGTCCGCCGGTCGTAGTCATGAGACTCAGGGTCTACACCGAGGGCGACGAGGCGGCGCATTTCAGCCACATCGTCTCCGTATGCAGCCCAGCACAGCGCCGTTATACCGCCAAATCGAGAGGCGTACAAATTCTTCCGCGGGTCGACACGATCATCGGTAAGCCCGACCATACTGTCGAAGGTGTGAAACTTGAAACGGGAAACAAGCCGACGACAAAACTCGACGCCGCGAACACTGTTGCCGAGTTCATCCAGGCGTGGCGACCAGACGGCAAAGCCGGCCACATTTGGCACCACCAACAGTATCGCGCCAGAAACACCGCTTTTGGCTGGAATTCCTACCTGAAAGGCAAATTGCCCGGAAAAATCGTACATTCCACAGGAAGACATCAGTGAAAGACAGTGTTTGACATGGTCTGCGCGAATCACCTGCACGCCGGTGAGCGGGCAGTTGCCGCCATTTGCCAGTGTTGCGGCAATGACGGAGAGCGCTCTTGTGCTCGCTTCAATCGAGCAACACTGGAAATAAAAATCCAGACAATCGAGCAAGTTTGACTCCGGAGGGAATGCCTTTTTCTCACGCATAAAGTAACCGAGCGCGAAGTTGCGATCTGCAGTTTGACGCTCGGAGAGGTAAACGGCATTGTCAAAACCGATTTTCATTCCCCCGGCAAACTCTCGCCATTTGCCGATCACGTAATCGAATCGATCGGCAGACTCGCTTCCGGCTTTGATTAAAGCACCACACATGATGGCACCGGCATTGATCATGGGATTATGAGGCAAGCCTTTGGCGTTAAGCGTCAGCTCGTTGAACGTTTTGCCGCTAGGCTCAGCGCCGACATATCGATGCACCTCTTCTTCGCCATGCTCTTCAAGAGCCAGGCAATAAGTAATCGGCTTGGAGCATGACTGCACGCAGAACGACTCATCGGCATCGCCGAAAGAGGCTCTCTGTCCGTCGATCGAGCAGACTGCAACGGCATACTTTTCTGGGTCGACTCGTTGCAGTTGTGGAATGTAATCGGCCAGCTTGCCACCCTTTTCCTGACTGACTTTATCGAATATGTCCTCCAGATCGCGGCAGAAGTCGTTAAACTGCGGAATCGCCAACTGTCCTGACAAGACCTGCTCGAACAGAGCCGGCGAAAGCTCTTGCAGAGCCTGAAAGTCATCTTCAGAAAGATCCTCCGGACCGGCGAGCAGGCGCTTCAAAAGAGGTCGGTAACGAGCGTCGTCATCCTGGATACCGCTGTCGCGAAAAACTTCGAGAAGCGCTGCTCGCGGCACCTTAGTGCCTTTCTTGAATGCCTCGAACAACACTGAACGACCTTCTGCCATAGACCCCTCTTTCAAACCAGTACAGGTTTTATGCCCACCAGAAAGTATATATGCACTCAGGACTGAAGAATCTCCTGAGCCGCCCTGATACCAGATGCAATGGCTCCGTGGACATATCCGGAATTGCCTTCAAAGTCGGTCGCCTCTCCAGCAAAGTAAAGCGTTTTCTCAACTGGCGAAGCGAGCTGCCTGGGTGCGTCCGCACCACCAGCGAGGCTGTAAGAGTAAGCGCCCCGAGAGAAAGGATCGGCGGACCAATCATGATAGTGGACGGCGATCACCTGCTCTTTCACGTCATCTAACGACATGCCGAAGATAGCCGCCAGCCGATGCAGAGCAATTTCAGACAGTTCGGCCTGCGAAGCAGATTTAATGACATCGGGACCCGAATTCCAGCCAACGATAATCGGCGCCCGAATCGGATATGGAGTCCACCAGGTGCGAAACGGTCCCTCGTCGTCATCGATGAAGTTGAGCTGCTTGAGACTCTTACCGTCAATCGAGACAGACTCCCAGAATAAACTCCGGCAAACGACGACAAGCCGCTGCGTGTGCCCCATAGCCAGTTTTGCCAGGCAACCGTGCTTTTCGTTTAGAGGCGGAGAGAACTTGACTGCGTCATTTTGAAGTACCGCCAGAGGCAAGGTGATAAGCACCTGCTCACACTCAATGAGAGCGCCCTCTGAAAGCCTGCAAAGCACTTTTCCAGGCGACCATGTAATCTCACTAACCACAGCATTCAACTGTAGCTCCAGCAGTTCCTGATCGCACTCATTGAGCAGAGCCTGAGCGAGCAAGCGATAGGGCTGAGTCAGGCGAAACTGTCTATTGCCCTGAATCTTAGCAGCAGCCTGCGCGCTTCCGACCAGAGCGTGAACGCCGATTTTTTCACCGTCTGCGGCATTGAATCCCTCCACGTAAGCAGTTGCAATGCGCCTGGCTTGACTGGAGAATTGCGTGTTTTTCAGCCATCGAGCAAAGCACTGATCTGCAGCTGCTTCAGGACCAGGCATTGCCTCGAGCACGTTCTCGAGCATCTGATTGAATCTCTCTGTATCGATCAAAGCGCGGCTTGAGTCTAGATATAGCTGTTCGTCGGGTACTTCCACGGGCAATATCTGGTGCCGATCCAGAAGCTGCATGACCGCCGGTGGCATACCATGCACAAATTCCGCTCCTAGCTCGATAGGCAGAGCCACATTGGCGTCATGATGCGAGAGAATTCTCCCACCCACGCGATCTCTTGCCTCGAGAAGAAGCACTTTTCTACCAGCGCCAGTCAATTCTCTAGCAGCAGCCAGGCCTGCGACACCTGCGCCAATGACAAGAACAAAGCTCATCTAACCCTCGCCAATTACGTACTTATTGTGTCACCTCGCGCTAAGTCAGGCCGCCGCCGGGCAGGCGATCAATCAAAATACTGACAGGTTGAGGCAGCCACCCGCATTCAAAGAGAACGGACCAGCGCTGCCAAGCGGAATCGTTAACAAAAGTTTTCTAAATAAGTTAAGAGCTCTTTTGATATCACTTTGGTATCACTTTTTCTTTTTTATACCGGTCAACCAACTCCCCCGCAACCTTCAGCTGCTTTCATCGCCAATTTTGCTGCACCTCCGGTGTTGCACAGTGGCATGTCGGCAGGTTTTTCGCACCTCCAAACCAGAGGAGAGCTTATGAACCTCCGCCTCGTTTTCGAACAGGCTCAACGCAACAACGGAACCGTGTCGCTCTCGGCGGCGCGTGCTCGCAAGACCTAGAACACAACTGCCAGCTGGAAAGATGCAGAGCTTAGCTCTTCGCTTCTTCAGCCCCGACAGGTGTTTTACGAAGGACTTCGGTTCGTTTTCAAACTCTTGAGAAAGAAGTAAATCACCATGCAAGACCAAACCTCCAACCAGGCAGTTCAACTGCAAGACAACAACTCGGCCGGCGCCGTCGACGACACGCCGCGGGTCGAATTCATCAACGGCAAGCACGTGTTCGTCTGGAACTCCGGCATGACCGGCTCGCAGAGCAAGGTCGCAGTGCTGGAGCAGTTCGCCAGACAAAACCCGGGCGCTCGCGTCACCGTCATCTTCACCAGCACCGGTGGTGGCGTCGACGACTGCCGCGAATCCTACAACCGCATGCTCCTTTTGCGGTCGCTCCTCAACATGCACTTCACCTTCATCATCCTGGAGGCGAAGAGCTGTGCTCTGTGGTTCGTCCAATGCGCCGACGTGCGTGTCGCTCTGCCGCACACGGCGATGATGTACCACTGCGTTCGCTGGAGCCTCTCCGGTGCCAAGAGCCAACGTGAGTTGGACGAGGCGAAGCAGGACATGGACCGCAATCAGCGCGAGTTCACCACCATCCTCTGCTCCCGTTCCGCTGACCCGGAGAAGGTGCTGCAGGAGACGCTGACTCTGATCGATGATGGTCGCGACCACATCATCTCGCCGCAGAAGGCGCTCGAGAACGGCTGGATCGACACCATCTACCAGCCGACGTTCGCCAAGTTCGAAGGCAACCTCGACTTGAGCGGCATCACCCTTCCCTCGACGCAGAATTGAGGAACTGATGCTGATCGTCCAAGCAGAGACGCTCCGAAATAGCGTGCACCTCAGACGTGCCCTGAAATCGGAGCGCCTCCAACCCAGAGCACCGGATGGCTAAGAAACCTGGAGGAACGTGCGCAAGCACACCTTCAGGTTTTTTTGCCCTTGCTTGCTATACTGGATAGTATTAAACACGGATCATTGAATATCTAAACATGCTAAAGTTTGCACAAATGAAAGAATGGAGTCGACTATGCCCTACAGAGCAGTCGTAAGTGCAGAACTAGCAAAACTTTTCGGCGTACTATCTCATCCGATTCGCATCCGAATTATCGAAGAGCTAAAGCGGGAAGACCTTGCCGTCAGCACACTCCGAGACATGTTAGGTATTACGCACTCAGCAGTCTCACAGCAACTGGCAGTGCTGCGCAGCCACCACCTTGTCATCGAGATGAGACAGGGAAGAAATGTTTTCTATCACCTGCGCAAGCCGGAGTTGGCTAACTGGATCATGGACGGCGTCGGTTTCATTTCGCCTGACGCTTCTGAAATTGAACAGATGATGTCAGCAATTCAAAACGCAAAATCTGTCTGGGGCGATGAGAAACCGGCACCGAAACGCAAGAAGCGCGGAGCCTGAAACCTCTTATAGTGATCATGAGTAAACCGAGACTTCTGCCGCAGGAAGCTCCATTTTGGAAGTTCCACCTGATGAGATGTTTTTTGTGCTCAGACATATGCAGATATCTGAATATTAAGACAAGCAAAAACTCGCAAAGAATGTGTTGTATCGCAAAAGCCGCAACTACGGGCAGTTTGTAGGAATTTGAAGAAGTCAAACGGCAATTGACAGACCATTCCGATCAGTTATACTTGCATATATCGAGAGTTCCAAATATTCAAATACTTGCAAATATTTCGAGGTGAACCATGTCTGCATCTTTCAACGCCGAAGAAATTCTCTCCGCCACGACACACAGCGTTCTGGAATCAGGCTCCATCAACGGCCAGGCTGGGCGGATTGCCTGCGAACTCGAAGATGTAAACCGTGGAGATTGGTTTATCGCCTTACCTACAGACTTCTACGATCCGCATAATCACTTAAGAATCGCCCTGGAAAGGGGTGCGCGCGGACTGATCGTCGAGCAAAACCGAGCCATCATGGGCACGGGCAACTGCCCGATTATCTCAGTACCTGATACCAGAGCCGCACTTCTCGAGTTGGTGCGGGAC
Source organism: Candidatus Melainabacteria bacterium (assembly GCA_003963305.1). Lineage (NCBI taxonomy): Bacteria > Bacillati > Candidatus Melainabacteria > Candidatus Melainabacteria bacterium. The sequence continues at coordinate 220,290 of RXJR01000010.1, forward strand.
TGGCTACATCTAGTCCGCCCGGCCGTCGTGGGCGTTACGGGCACAAGCGGACGTCGTGCCACCATGCTACTGCTCAACCAGCTCGTCAGAGAACGCTACAAGACACATTTAGCTTTCATGCGAGATCTTAACTGGGCTGGATGCGCCAGAGAAGTGCTTACCATGCCTGTTGACACTCAACTGCTGATATTCGAGGCAGGCAGCGTCGAGCGCGGCGATATTGCTCGTATCGGCAAAATCCTGCAACCAGACCTGGCGGTGTTGACTTCGATACGGCATCCGATTCCCTCACCGGAACGAGACTTTCTTAAAGCGAACATGTACTGCGAGTTACTCGAAACATTACGCAGCGAGCCAAAACAAAGACTGGCAGCCGTAATTTTCGATCAGAGCCAGGCGGTTCAAAGACGTACAGACGAGGTGCTGACGGGATTTGCCAGCAAGAGATTCTCCCGTGGTGAAGCCAGTATCGCCCACCGGATACCCGAACACTCTATAGCAACACTAAATGATGCGCTGAGCGAGCTGGGCATCACGGCGTCACGCGCAGACTTCTGGTGTGCCGTTGAAGCGGCACGAGCACTGGGAATCAGCACAGCCGAACTGGAAACTCTGTTCGAACTCGAAACCATAAATGACGTGCCGGCTCGATGAGCAATCCTTGAAGCGAGACACACAAGACCCTGAGGAGATCATGAAAACAGAATATTTCCTGGCAGCAGAACTGGCAGCTCTAGTATTGCCACTACTGGCGATGGCTGCCGCTCAACTCGCCACAGAAAAATGGAAAGTACCATGCCTGGTATTTGGACAGATGGCCGCTCTGTTCAATGCCGCTAGCGCGGTACTGGTCGGTCTATCGGGAATGGACGCAGACGCGCACCGGCTCGGGTCTGGCACCTTCTCTCTGAGGCTCGACTTCGCATCAGCGTGCCTGATCACAGGCATGACTTTCATCACTACAGTCGTCCTGTCGTTCAGCGAGAGATACCTGGGGGGTGAAAAATATCGCCTCACCTTCCTTTACCTCGTCACCTTTCTCTCCTCATGCGCGGCCTGGCTCACCTGCACCGACAGCATGGCGGTAGCCTGTGTGTTCTGGTGCTTGCTCTCTGTCGGGCTGTACACCGCAGTACGACTGCACGCCCCTGAACGTGCATCAGCTCAGGTCGTTCTCAGACATCACCTGCTCAGCGACGTATGCATGATCGCTTCAGCCATGCTTCTGTACGGTGCGGTAGGGACGTCACAGTTCAGTCAGTTATCTTCTGTGACTGCCGGTCTGAACAGTCACGTGGAGGCTGGCGGAGTTGCACTGCCAGTGACCTACGGAACGTGTGCCTGTTCGTTGCTCGTGCTGGCATTCAGTATCAAGTCGGCGCTGTTTCCTTTTCACCGCTGGCTGCTAGCCACGCTCGATGCACCTACTCCCTTGTCAGGGTTGCTCCACGCAGGGGTGGTGAACGTGTCGGCAATCATGGCCTGGCGGCTCATGCCTGTTCTCCAGACTGAGCCGGCGGTGCTCACCGCCTGGGGAACCATCGCAGCACTGTCAGCGATCGCAGGTACTCTCAGCATGTCAGCACAGCCTGATGTGAAGCGCAAACTGGTCTACTCGACCGTCGGACAGATGGGTTTCATGGCGCTACAATGCGCTTCAGGAGCGCTCGGTGCGGCACTGTTCCACATGGTGGCACACGGACTCTTCAAATGTCACATGTTCTTGCAATCGGGCAATGCAGTAGCCGAAGGCGTCAACAAAAGGAAGTTCGGCTGGAGCACCAGTGAGCTTCCGGGCGCGAAGGACGGAACAGTCCGAAAGCTGGTTGTGGTGACAGTCGCTGTGGCTGCCTGCATAGCAATCTACGAACTGAACATGAACCATTGTGCCACCTGGGTCTCGACAGTGATCGCCGCCAGTGCACTGCTGACAGCGGTGCCGTCCATGCACCGCATAACACCGACTTCGCTTGTCACGTTCTGGGTGACGGTTATGGCAGTGGTGACGGGTGCCGCGCTCTTGTGCACCGGTTTCGAACAGAGGCTCAGCCACACTCCCGGATACGGCCAAAGTTGGCTGCTGCCAACGTTCCTGCTTGTGTTCGCCAGTCTGGCAACGATCTTGCAACTGGCGAAGAACAGCGAATGGAGCAAAGCACTATACGTACACAGCTTGAACGGCTTTTACATCGATGACATCGCATCACGCTCAAAGACTCTGACATCAATCAGGAGGACCACATGAACAGCACCACAGCCCTTGCGGCTACTACTCTCCATGATGCGATCATGCAGGCAAGCGACTGCCTAAACTCACTCTATCCGATCAGCAATTTCATAGCCTGTAATGCCCTGAAAGGATGGGAAGAAATCCCCTTCCCTGAGGCCATGCGGAAGTCAGCGACTCTGTTTGGTAGCAAGGGTTTCCTCGAACTGGCCGAATACCGGGCTATGTATGAATCGGGACGGATAGCGCCTGCCGATCTGGAGGAAGCTTTCCAGAAGAACAAAGCGCTCTCTGAAATCAGACCCAATAACACACCAGTCACATTGACGATGGCAGAACTTTTCGACAGGAACAGCTCCTCTCAACTGGTCGAAGTCATCAACAAACAAATGATGAAGTGGTGCGCTGCTTATCTGGACGGTACCCAGGCTCAGTGGAAAGTCAAAAACAAACAGGAAGAAAGTCTCTACAGTTTCTGGAAAGCGCTGGCACCACACGATCATTCAATGAGTTGCCACGGCATCAAGAACTGGTCACGTTCGGTCAAAGCGCTGGCGGAGAACTCGCAAGATGCTCTTGCTGAACTGTTAGACGAGCTCGATGTACAGGCAGAGAATATCACGCCTTACCTGCGTCGGCACTTCGCCCAGATGCCGGGCTACGCCAGCCACCTGAAGTGGCGCCAGACAGACAATGGCGAAGCCAACATACTGACGGACTATCTTGCGATCAGATTGCATTACGAAAAAATGCTGGCTGAAAAAAATGCTTCTCGCCGCTACAAAAGCACGGATCTAGCCCAGGTGCGCCTAATCCTCGAAACGGCGACAAGACAGACCCAGAGTATCGGCTCAGATGACCAGCCCGACTACAGTGCAGTCTGGCAAGAAGCCTACGAACTCAATTACCGCAACAGACTTCTCGCATCGCTAAACGCAGAAGCAAAGCCGACAGTAGATAATGCTTGCTGCCAGCTTGTTTTCTGCATCGATGTCAGATCTGAGCCGATACGTCGTCGCCTCGAGGAAATCGGTCCATACTCCACTTATGGCTTCGCTGGCTTCTTCGGAATGGCGATGCGCCTGACTGAGCTGGGCAGCGCCCTCTCGGTGGACCTGTGCCCGGTGCTGCTCAAGCCCAACAAAGCAGTAGACGAAACGAGCAACGATAGAAACGCCACTAAAAAAATCAACTGGCAAGCCCTGAAAGTCTCTGCGCTGCAACTGAAGAAACAGCTCAAGTGCAACCTCGCCGGTGCGTTCGGACTGGTGGAGCTGGCCGGGCTGTGCTCAGCCTTGCCTCTGATGGCGAGAACTTTCATGCCGGTGCGAGCCAACAAGCTTCAGCAATTCATCGAAAGTAAGATTGCAGGACATGTCGAAAGCAGCCTCGACCTCTCATCTTTCTCGCTTTCAGACAAAATCGCACTGGCTGAAGGCGCGATTCGCGGTATCGGCTTGAGCCATATGAGTAAAGTCGTGGTTTTGTGCGGGCACCGCAGCACATCCGCCAACAATCCCTTCGCCTCTGCACTAGATTGTGGCGCCTGTGGCGGCAACGGAGGAAGCTTCAGCGCCAGGCTGGCAGCCAAAATCCTCAATGACAGAGAAGTGCGGGCGGGTTTGCTCAGCAAGCGCATTCACATTCCTTCGTCCACCGTATTCATAGCAGCCGAACACGATACAACCACAGATCAATTCACGTTCTACGATGTCGTAACACTGTCGGACGATCAAGAAAACATACTTTCGAGGCTGAAAGAAGACCTGGTGATAGCGGGTGACTCACTGCGCAAGGCGCGTGCGAAATCACTGCCTGCAAGCAGCATGAAACCTTTCAACGACCCTCTTAATCGAGCCTGCGATTGGGCCCAGATTGCTCCAGAATGGGGACTGGCCGGCAACGCTGCTTTCATAGCCGCACCGCGCAACCTGTCACAGGAAAGCGATCTGGATGGTCGGGTCTTCTTGCATTCGTATGACTACAAACAAGATGAGCAGGGCAAGGTGCTGGAGCTGATCATGACCGCACCACTTGTAGTGGCGCAGTGGATCAATATGCAGTATTACCTGTCAACTGTAGACAACGATAAATTCGGCAGCGGCAGCAAGGTCGTCCACAACGTAGTCGGCGATTTCGGAGTCATGCAAGGTGGACAAGGCGACCTGAGAATGGGGCTGCCGCTGCAATCATTGATGACTGCAGAAGCACGCGTCCATGAACCGATGCGTTTGTTGGCAGTGATCAGAGCGCCGCTGACTGCGATAGACGAAGTTCTGGACAAGCATCCCGAGGTGCGGAAACTCGTCGTCAATCGGTGGATCAGGCTGGTTGGGCTCGACCCGGAAAGCGCAACCTTCTACGAAGCAGAAGACAGCGGCAAGTGGAACAAAATCCACTACACATCTCAAACCGAAGGTTTGACTGACACCGGTAATGGAGCGGGCAATGTCGGTTTCACAATCGATCAAACAGCAATGCCGTTACGCAGGCAAGAGTATTGCCCTCGCAACGAAGCATAAAAAGGCGGACGCCCTGGCACTCCCGCTTTCAGCGGGACTCGGGGCTGCCGTCAAAACAATCGAAATCGATACGGACATTTTCGGCACCTTCTTAGGTGAAATCGAAAGAAAGAAAACACCACTTCTGACTGCACGAGAGAAAGCACGCCTCGGTATGCGCAAAGCCAAAATGCCCTGCGGACTGGCCAGCGAAGGCAGCTTCGGTTCGCATATCAGCGTGCCTTTCGTGATCGCCAACGAGGAAGTGGTCGTGTTTGTAGATGATGAGCTGGGCATTGAAATCAGCGAAAGTATTGTCACTACTAAAACCAACTTCGCCCAGATGACGGTGGGGTCAATCCATGAGGCTGAATCATTCCTTCTCCAGACACAGTTTCCATCGCACGCCTTGATAGCACGACCGAATCAGTACAACGCAAATCCGATTGAAAAACTCCTGGGGAGATTCTTCAAAAAAAGCGCTTTCAAACACATACAAAAGGGACTGCAGACCAGAGAAGCGCTCATGGCCGCTGTTCGCGCCAGCGCGCGCAATTCAGCAGACGGTCTGGTTCGTCTGGAAACGGACATGCGCGCACATATGAATCCAACACGCATGCGCGTAATCAGGCAGCTAGGCGTAAAACTGGCCAGGCGGCTCCGCTCGACCTGCCCGGAATGTGCCTGCCCCGGCTTCGGTGCGACCGGAGTGGCCGGTGCGCTGCCTTGCCAGGAATGCGGACAGCCAACTGAATCGCATGCATATGAGGTTTCTACCTGCCAAAAATGTCATTACACAAAATCGGAAAAACGCAGAGATGGAGTGATTGAAGAGCAGTCTATGCATTGCCTGTTCTGCAATCCCTGATCTTCGAAAAACGAGTAAGAGCAGGCAAAATAAACGATTAAGGAGCATCAAGAAGGTGAATCGACATCTCAAAGAGTTAGAAGACGAAAGCGTTTACATCATTCGCGAAGCATACGCAAAAACGAAAGATCTGGCGCTTCTCTGGTCGATGGGGAAAGATTCCACCGTACTCTTGCACCTGGTGAAAAAAGCATTCATGGGACACTGTCCCATTCCCCTGGTGCACATAGATGAGAGCTACGAACCGGAAGAGATGATCACCTGGCGCGATGATTACGTTAAACGACATGGACTTCGGCTCATCGTTGGTCAAAACAAGCAAGCTCTGAGCGAAGGCATGGGTCCGCAAATGGGCAGACTGGTGTGCTGCAATGCACTGAAAACGGTGGCACTGCAACAGACGATCAGAGAACACAACATCCAGGCGCTCATGGTCGGCATCAGGAGGGACGAAGAAGGCTCACGCGGAAAGGAACGGGTTGTTTCACCGAGATCGACAGCAGGCAGCTGGAACTACAAAGACCAGCCGGCGGAGATCTGGAACTACTACAACCTGCATGTGCCCAAAGATGTGCATGTAAGAATCCACCCACTTTTGCAGTGGACGGAATTATCGATATGGGAATACATAGCCAGTCAATCGATCGAAGTAATTCCGCTCTACTTCGCCCGCGAGGGGATGCGCTATCGCAGCCTGGGATGTGCACCTTGCACGGGTGCGTTCCCATCTACAGCAGCCACAGTGGAGGAAATCATCGAGGAGCTCAAGCAAACGAGCCAGTCTGAAAGGTCCGGGCGAGCACACGACAAGGAAGAATCATACGCCCTGCAAAAGCTCCGGCGCGACGGATTCATGTAACCTGCTACTTAGCAGATGGTGTCGCAGACGGTGCCTTCCGGCATTCATCGAAAGCCTGCTTCATTGCCACCTCTTCTGGAACTTCGTTCATACCGTGATTGGTAATACGATCGAAAGCCACACCAGCCTGATCGGCCATTGTTTCCATCTTCTCCCTGTAGGCAGCATCAAGTGTGCGCATTGCCTCTGTTCTGGCGTCTTCCAGAGCCGATTTTTCATCAGCCGCCGTCGATCTGATATGCCTTCCCATCAAATCTCTGCCGCACTGCAAAGCGATCTCGCCGGCTGATTTATAGATTTCTTCGCACATTTTTATGTGCGCTGCTTCATGGGCGCGCAACTTCTCTTTGACACCAAAAGGCAACCAGGTGCGCAACGGCAAAGCAGTGTGTATCGACACCGCTTTCACATTGTAAACCCAGACATGAGGCGCATTCTCGCTGGGCACCGATTCGAGCTGAAATTCCGGACGGCAAATGAACGACCAAAATGTGTATGCCCTCCCGCATGCCTTCCCCTGCGGCCAGTAAATGCCATCGAGATATTTGATTTCGGTTTTTGGAGGTTCAACCGAAACTGTCACTTCGCCACTCTTAGGAGCACTCAAGGAAGATAAGTCGCGCAGACGCGAACAGCCTGGTAGAACCAGTGCAAGCAGCAAGCATAGCCAGTTAAGCCGCTGCAATTAACCCTTCGAATTGCAAATAACGCAGGAGGTCGGCGGCCCAAACCTTCTCATCGGCGTTGCCGTAGCTGATCAATCGGCGCAATTTGTTCTCCGCAAGCGGAAGAATTTTCTCGTCAACATAGCGCTGCCGAACAAGATAGTAGCTGTGATCCACACTGCGACGGTCGCTAGAAACACCTTCCAGGCACAACTTCAAGGCCCGCATGTAGACCACAGTCCGCAGGGGCGCGAAGTTAGCAGCTTCAAGGAAATCCTCGCCGCTGTTACCGAGCATGCGCTCACCGAGAACAGCCCATTGCTCGCCATTATTTCTGGCAGCGTAGGCATTTGGCTTCCAGTCTGATTCGAGATCAACGGCATTTTTGAAGCGCTCTGTGATTTCAGTGTCCCAGTATTCATATCGCAGTTGATGTGACCATTCGTGCAGAATGTCTCGGCGCAGATGTCCGGAACGCTCAGTCATGTACGTCGTCAGTTCCGCATCGATCATCGACATGGCAGCGCGGAAGTCAGTGCTGAAGCCGGTTTGATTGACCCAGGCATCTTCGGGATTACGACGATCAGAGATATACACTTTCTTGAAGTAGGAACTGTCAGGCATGGCGTCGAGAAGCGCGGGCAGCTCGGCTGCAGTCAAGCGTTTGCTATATTCACCGGATCCGGCATCGAGCAAGGCAGCATACCGTTCAGGAATGACAACCTCGCAGCTATGACCCTGCACACTATAACGACGCACATCAGTTGGAATTTTGTCGACACCGCGCGCGTAGAAATCTTCAAAGTCTTCAAATGGTCCTTCGACAGCGCTTCGCTCGTACCAATTCTCGACATCAGAAACATAGCTGACCAGCCGGTCGGGCTGAGCAGAAAGCGATCCAACGGGAATAGAAAGGGCCTTCGCAGTGGCCTGCTTGGACGCAACTGGATTGACACTGAGCAGATGAGCGCTTTCAATCCGCACCACCCTCAGGTTGAGGTAATGAGGCAACGCGTCGGCAATCTGGGCTGCTGCCGGTTGCTTGGGCGAATTGTCTCGAGAGTTCTGGTGCATTTTTGCGAAATCAGTCACTGGTAGGAATCGAGCGCCGTGCGAGTCGTGTCACTAACATTCCCGAGAGTAGGGCATGGATCCCCGAAAGGCAATGTGGAATTACGAAATGAGCGCTTGTCTGGCGCAAAATTAATATTCTAAAGAAATTATGAAGATCACCGGTGAATCGCTGCGCCTGCCACAAAAATCGCCCCTAACAGCAAACTTGGATGGTACGATTTAGCTGCCGCATAAACCAAAATTGAGGAAAACCGTGCACGACGAGAACAGAACCGACCGCCCCTGGGGAGCCTTTTTCATCCTCGACGACCAGGCGCACACGAAAGTTAAACGGTTACTCGTCAATCCCGGGCACCGCCTCAGTCTCCAGAGTCACAAGCACCGCGACGAGCATTGGGTGGTGGTAAAGGGCGTTGCCACAGTCACCCTCGATGAAGAGACTAAAGACTTTACTTACGGCGACCACATCTATGTGCCAAGAGGCGTAAAACATCGCATCTCTTGTCAGGGCAAAGAACCCGTCGAGATCATCGAAGTGCAGACTGGTGACGCTTTTCCAGAAGAAGACATCGTGCGCTACTCTGACGACTACAATCGCGCCGACCAATAGCTGTAAGACATACGAATCTAAACCAAAACGAAATCGTGCGCGAACTCGCGTTGCCAAGATTTCGCGCAACGTCGCACAGCTGTCAATAGCGACCGGGCATTGTCAAGCTAGCAGGGGCGTAGCTTTAAGCTTGTTTTTTGATACTCCGAAGCTTTAAGTTCAAACACAATCTTATTTCAACTTCTATCTTGAATTTTCTAACTAAGTAACAGTCCTCGCTTACCTTTTCCGACTCGCACTGCACCACCGATGGTGACCGGTGCGGGTTACTCTCGCTCGATACCGCATCTGGTACCGAGCCATCTGTAACGCTTCCCAAGGAGCTACTCATATGCCAAGTACCATCAAAGGCACTCCCAGCGCCAGCTACAGCCTCACCATACGGCTGAAGATTCGGCGCGGCGGAGTTGGCCTGCACACAGTTCTCGAGACGATTGCGACAGCCGGCGGAGACACCGACGGCATCGACAAACCCGGCTCAGACAACGAATTCGTCACTCGCGACATCACCGTTCTGCTGCGCAACAGCGAGCATGGTGAGGAGGTCGTGCGCTTGCTCACAGCGCTTCCCGATGTGGAAGTGCAGCATGTCTCGGACCGCACCTTCCTCATGCACCTGGGCGGAAAAATCGACATCGTGCCGCGCCGGGAGGTCAAGACCCGTGATGACCTCTCAATGATCTACACTCCCGGCGTAGCGCGTGTCTGCAAGGCGATAGCCGCGGACCCGAGCAAGGCTTCATCGTTGACGATGAAGGGCAACATGGTGGCCGTCATCAGCGATGGTTCCCGTGTTCTCAGCCTGGGCGACATCGGACCACTGGCCGGACTTCCTGTCATGGAAGGCAAGGCAGTGCTCTTCAAGCGCTTCGGCGGCGTCAATGCCTTCCCGCTCGTCATCGACGCTCACGACCCGGAAGAGATCATCAAGGTGATCAAGGCAGTGGCACCGGGCTTCAGCGCCATCAACCTGGAAGACATCGCCTCGCCCGGCTGCTACATCATCGAGGATCGTCTGCGCGACGAGCTCGATATCCCCGTCTTCCACGACGATCAGCACGCCACCGCCATCGTCGTTCTGGCTGCCACCATCAACGCCGCCAAGCTGACCAGGAAGCAACTGCGCAACCTCAAGGTGGTCGTTTCAGGCGTAGGTGCTGCGGGAATGGCTTGCTGCAAGCTTTTGCTCGCAGCCGGCGTGCGCAACCTGATCGGCTACAACATCGGCGGCGCCATTCACAAGGGTCGGACAGGACTGACTGCCCAGGAGCAGTGGCTGGCCGAGCACTCCAACCCGAAGCAGTTCACGGGTTCGATGCAGGAAGCGCTGAAGGGCGCTGACATGTTCCTCGGGCTCTCGGTGGCGGGCGTGATTAAGGCTGAAGACCTCGCGGTGATGCGGCGGGACCCAATAGTCTTCGCGCTGGCCAACCCCGACCCGGAAGTTTCACCGCTGGAAGCGAAGCCCTACGTGCGCGTCATGGCCACAGGCGGTTCGGATTACCCGAACCAGATCAACAACGCGCTTGTTTTCCCTGGTATCTTCGCCGGTGCCATCGAAGCGCGCGTTCCCAACATCACCGACGAGATGAAGATGGAGGCAGCAAGAGCACTTGCCGCCGTCATCACTGCCGACGAGCGGGAAGAAGACTACATCATCCCCAGCGTCTTCGACCCTCGTGCTCACAAAGCCGTGGCCGAAGCGGTGATCCGAGTCGCTCAACGAACCGGGCAGGCTCGGCGCATCCGCACCAGCACGAAGAGCTAGTTTTTCTTGGTGCAGCAGGGAGATAACAAATCTCCCTGCTGCCTGACTCGACAATCAGCACAGGCTGAAACACTCATGAAACAGACACAAGCGACGCTTCTCGATCGGGCTCTGCAAGCCCAGATCACCTCAGTGCAAGCGGCCAAACAAAGGCTGACCGACGCCCTTCAACTCGCTGAAGATACGCACTACGGCGAGATGCGAGCATCCGAGCAAAAGCGCCACGCGCAGATGGTGGCAGCCGAGCTCGTCTACGACGAGACCGTCAAGCCCATCAACAAAGCCTGGGAGCGGGCCTTCGCAGCGGCGCTCAAGGCGAGCTTCCGCAGCACTGCCGCTCTCGACCAGGCCAATCGCGCCGCACTCAACGACAAGACATCCTTCGAGGAAGCCCTGCCGTTCATCCGCAGCGAGATTCCCGCAGACATGCCCGGGCTGCAGGAAAAGCTCACTTCGATGCAGCAAGAACTCGGCGCCCGACACAAAGCCACAAGCGCAGCAGTGTCGGCTGCCCATAGGGAATCTTCGAACAAGGGTGAGAACAAGACTCTGGCTGCGGCGAAGAAGAAGAAGGAGCAAGGCATCGCCGCCGCCAAGCGCAAGCTCGAACGAGCCAAACGCACGATCAATGAGCGGTTCGCGAAGCGCAAAGCCAAGATCGATGCCAGGCTCGACCAGGCGAAAGCCGCCGCCCAGTCTCAGTTCGACCAGAGCAGCGAAGCACGAAAACAGGCTTGGGCTGCCTATCTCGAAACGACTCGCCATGCCGAAGAATCGCTTCTCTCTGCGCTGAACTAACAGCCGCAAGCGCGACCAAGCCGTTGTGCATATCAGTTTCGAAGAGAGCGGGATCAAGACGATGTCTCGATTCCGCTCTTTTCACTTTTTTCAATTTTCTCGGTCTTTTTGACCTTTAAAGCATCAATTTGAATCAGTCTTCGCCCGATTTTTGTCCTTTAAGACATCAATTAAGAATTTCAGGTCCGCTGCCAGCTGTACCTGTAAGATGAACCAAGAACCAAAGTAGAGGGGTTTATGACGAAGCATTCACTACTGGCACCCCTGGTCACACTTTTCGCCTTCTCACATGCAGCCCTGGCGCAAGTCGAACCCAGGATGGTAGGAGAATGGCATTCAGGCGAGTCGAATCAATCTCTATCGGTTCAGCCAAATGGACGGTATCAGTCAAAAGTCAACGGAACCGTTGTCGACAGCGGCAAAATCACCGGCACCAACGGCAACTGGAAACTGCAGTCTGACTCTGGCAGAACCGACCAGGGCACTTTTTCGTTTATCAGCGGCAAGATGTATCTACACGGCGGCTTATCCGGCTCCTGGAGCCATTCTGCCTCCCCACAGACACAAGCAGCAATGCCAGCTTCGGAACCACCAAATTTACCGCATAACTCACAAACGTATAGTTCAACCTTTGGACACGGACAGAATAATGAGCTGCCAGGTTACGCGGCAAAGCCAAGGGATGAAGCAAGTATTCCCGCTACACCGGATGCGGCTTTACCGCCGCAAAAAGCCAAGAAAGGGCTGTTCTCCGGGGCTGGTAATTTCGCAAAAACGGCGGCCTCGCAGTGGCTCAATCCTCCCGAAAATAGAGGAACAGCTTCAAACTCCGCGACCAATTTCAACCATGCACCGCGTGGCGACTACGTCTCACCCTATTGGAAAAATGTTAATCCCAGCGGTCATGTCAATGCCTCAGATATCAATAAAGTTGGATCTGGAATGCCCGCCAATCAAACTACAGAGCACTGGGAACAGGTGCAATGGCAAAACAGGCCTGCTTCGCCAGGGTGGCAGACAGTGCCTCGCGGTGGATACATACCTGTAATGAAGGACGGCAAGGCAAGGAAGTACTGGGGACATTGATACCGCATGTGGCATCAACCAACACTGCAAAAATAGAGACAGGGTCCCGAATCAGAAAAGTACAAATTTCAACACCTTCAGGTTACAGATGTGCCATATATTCGACATAGCTCAGCAGCAGGAGCAACTTTTAATCGACATTAGAGTGGCATTCTTGAAGCTTGCATAAACTTTCTGAGCGGTGAGAACCATCCCCTGGACAATGGCGAAAGGCTCTCAACACATCAACTTAACTCGGAGGCGTCTATGAATTCGACGCGACCACTCAGAACGAACCTAACAGTCGCAGCGGCTTTGGCTTTATTGGTTTCAGTCGTTCAACCCGCTCATGCCTATGTTTTAAGAGGCGCAATTTGCAAAAAAGGTGGCAGCCCTTCGATTTCGCTTGAGAATCAAGACAATAAGTTCATCATAGAATTGGCTACTGGTGCAGGAGGAAAGAGTCAGGTCGGACTTTTGATTAAAGGTCTGGACACCAATCCTATCGTCGTCAAAGATCTCGATAAAACACAGATTACTGCTGTTTTTGAAATTAAAGATAAAAGAGTTTTGCAGTATTCGAGAACACTTCAATTCAAAGTGTCAGTGAAAAATGCAGACGGCAAAATAATCGTTCCAACAATTCCATGTGACACCGATACAAGCCGACCCGGCAAAATACCTATGGTGCGAGTAAACGGAAACACCTATTCCGCCACATTGCCCAGCAAAGTAATTGTCGATCTGGGCAAAGAAGTTGCGAGGCTCAAAATCTCGGAAAACTCGCCCGTTGTAGGTTGCACAATCTATCTGGATGGCGATAATTTCGGCTTTGACGAAAAGAATAAATCGGTGTTGGTAGATTCAATTTCAGTTGGCGGCAACAAATTAGGCGTGCAAGACCTGGGCAGCTTCCTCGGCTGTGAAGCTTTTCCGAGCAGCGTTTTCACACCTTAACGTAAGCTCGCTGAATAGGTTGAACAGTTATCAAACGCAAATTAACTGCGTATGGTTATCAACTTATTTCAGCGTGCTCTGGGATAATTTCCCACCCTGACCTTCCCCCCATTTAGTAGACAGTGGTCTAAAGCCGACCCGCTTTAGGCCACTTTCTTACCTTTTTGGCCTTTTTCCCACGGTGTGAGGT
>RXJR01000011.1:0-17101 GCA_003963305.1 Candidatus Melainabacteria bacterium
GCCTGCACACCAGACTGAGCACCAGTGCGGTCCTGGTTGCCTGATTGGCTCATCTGACCGGTTGCACCGGACGAGAAAGCATCTGATCCATTAGCTACGGCTTGAGCGTTTGCTGGCAACGACATTGCTGCAACGGCTGAAACTGCGACGGCGGCCATAGTAAGTTTGCGGAAAATATTCATGAAGAACCTCCTGCCAGGAAAAATATATAGGTTGTTTAGTAAAAAGGACTTTTAGAATCAGGTCGCGGAAAGCGACCTCTTGAGGACTTGGTCAGAGTAGCTTAATTACACTTCCAAGTCAAGGCGAAAAATGTATTCCACCTAACAAAAATAATAGCAGCGAATCTTTATTCGTAAAGTGAGATTTGATCGGCGCTTTCGTCCGATTTTCGAATTTTTCCGAGCCCGTGGGGCGTTAACGCGATCTCATGCGAATATTAAATACGAACGGACGAGATTCGGTCAGCAAGCCACATATAAGCATCACTCCAAATAGATATCGGAAAGACCATCCTGGTCACTCGCCCCTTATCTATATAGAGGAAGAAGAGAGTGAACTTGAGAAAACAGCGGAGCACATAGAGAAGTTCCAGAAGCCAGGTCAGGGCTACTCGGCCGCTCAGGGCAGAGACAACTTGCCCAGACACACGCTTTTCGCCGCTCCAGTGCAAGCAGGCACACTATTTGGAATGCCGTGGTAGGTCGTGTAAGCCAGCAGCGCAAACAACAACGATTCTTTGAACTTAGTCGAAATACCGCAGTCTTCGTGACGCAAGACCTTCACCTCATGCGGCCAGTACTTACGAATCAAATCGACGAGATATGCGTTATCTGCACCGCCACCCCCGAGAATGAGCCGCGAAACTCGACAGACCGGCATCGCAAAATCAGCATATCCAGAGGCGATTGAGCGAGCCGTCAAAGCAGTTAAGGTAGCGACAAGGTCTGCATTTGCAGTTCCACTCTCACCGGCCTTATCAATCAGTTCATCCGCATACGCATCGCCGAAAAGTTCTCGACCTGTGGTTTTAGGGGGCGATTGATGAAAGTAAGAGTGACTTAAGAGGCACGCCAGTAGATTCTCATCGACTTTGCCCGACATAGCGACAGCTCCGTCGCGGTCGAAATCTTTTCCATATAGACGAATCATCGCTCTGTCTATCAACATGTTTCCGGGGCCTGTATCAAAAGCCATTGCAGCCACACCTTTGTCGTTAATCAAGGTGAAATTGGCAATACCACCGATATTCAGCACAGCAGTAGCAATTTTGTCGGCGCCAAAAAGTACCGCATCAGCAAAACTGACTAATGGTGCGCCCTGCCCTCCATTTGCCATGTCAGCCGGGCGGAAGTCAGCAACCACCGGGATACCTGTACGAGCGGCAAGAATGGCTGGCTCGCCCAGTTGTAGCGTGCCGCTCGTGGAAACTGACCAGAGATCCGTGTGATTCGGAGCGTGCCAGACGGTCTGACCATGAGAGCCGATCAAGTGAACGTCAATCTGCGGCACTGAACGAATCAATTTCTGGCACGCTCTTGCAAAAACCTCTCCCAAAGCCGTGTTCAAAAGACAGACCTTCTGCAGCGATGTATCACCTGAAGCGATAAGCTTTTGCAGACCGCGCCGAAACTCAGTCGGAAATTCCTCCAGCGTGCTTGCCAGCAACTCAACGTCGAGCGCTGGAATCACTCCATCACTTCCTCCTGCGCTCGCTTGAGAACGGGGTTTGATAGAAAACAAAGCCGCATCGATACCGTCCATCGAAGTGCCGCTGTTAAGCCCAATTACATTTAGCGATCGCAATCTTGAAACGTTCACTTAAAAACCCACCCTCTGCCTGCAACAAAGCTGATATTGTAAACGCTATGCTGTTCCCAAGCCGACTTTTGGTCTAGCTGCAGCAAGTGAAAATCGTCAGCACTATAAGGCAACTTAATTATGGTCACCAACAAATCGCTTGATTACCAGGGAAACGTAGCCGTTGCGCAAATGTATATCGGACGGGGCAAGGCGACTCGCCGAGCTTATGGATTCGACGAAATCGCGCTTGTACCAGGATCGACGACAATCGATCCCGAACTCTGCGACATCTCCGTCGGCATTGGCGGGCACAAACTGGAGATGCCTATCATTGCCAGCGCCATGGATAGCGTCGTCAACGCAAAAATGGCGATTGCCATGGGCAAACTGGGCGGTCTGGCAGTGCTCAACTTGCAGGGATTGCAAACCCGCTACGACAGCACGACCGACGTCTATAAAGAGGTGACCACGTGCGACAACAACAGCTTCGTCGAAGTGATGCAAAAGCTCTATTCGACTCCTGTTCAAGAGAAGTTAATCGCCAAGCGCGTCGAAGAAATTAAAAAAGGCGGAGTGCTTGCGGCAGTATCAATTACTCCCAACTTCGCTGAAAAATACGGTCCAATTGCAGTCGATGCCGGCGCCGACATCATCTTTGTACAGTCAACGGTAACAGGCATCGAACACCGGTCGGCGATGGGAACGCCCAACCTGAATCTGACCAAGTTCTGCCAGAAGATAGGCGTGCCCGTTATCGTAGGCAATTGCGTAGGCTATGACACGGCGCTCGAACTGCTGGACACAGGGGTTGCAGGTATTCTGGTCGGAGTCGGACCTGGAGCCGCCTGTACGTCGCGTAGTGTCCTCGGCATCGGGGTACCAATGGCTACAGCCATCGCTGATTGCGCAGCCGCCCGCCAGAATTTCTCCAAAGACAAAAACGGACCTATTATCATCGCCGACGGTGGCATGGTCGTGGGTGGAGACATCTGCAAAGCCATCGCATGTGGTGCAGATGCCGTCATGATAGGAAGCCCGCTGGCCAGAGCCAAAGAAGCTCCCGGACGCGGATACCACTGGGGCATGGCAACACCAAGCCCAGTCTTGCCACGCGGAACCAGAATCAAAGTTGGAACCAGCGGTAAACTGGAAGACATCTTGCTCGGACCCGCACGCATCGATGACGGCACTCAGAATCTCACCGGCGCGTTGAAAACAAGTATGGGAACACTCGGTGCAGCCGATCTCCATGAGATGAAAGAAGTCGAGGTTGTTATTGCACCGTCGATTTTGACTGAAGGCAAGGTCTTCCAGAATGCCCAAAATCTAGGCATGGGCAGATCCTGAGCCAACAGCTTAAAGAGATTGCAGGCTGGAACGGAAACATACGAACCAAAACCGTAGTCGTAAGATGCAGGCGTAATTATCTGGTTCCGCAGCATTATTCGGAAAAATACGATACAAAGAACATCGTATGGACAGATCACACAATAGAGAGTGCGAGAAAAATGTGGAAGACTAAGTGTTTTCTTTTCACGTCTGCTTTGGCTGTGCTATCACTCGGGCAACCGGGGCGAGCGGAAGAAGTACCGACTCCAGCAGACGTGGCGGCCGCAAAAGTAAGCGGCATTCCTATTATGTCTAATACCATCGCAGATATTGCCCAATCGGTGGCACCAGCTGTGGTGAACATCGAGGTAGTTCAATCGCGCAAGCAGGCGCAGCTCCCACCCGGCATGGACTTCCCGATGCCGCTTCCCTTTGGTAAGTACGAATATTTCTTCAATGGTCAGAGGATCGAGCCACCCAGGGAGAGCCACAACACAGGCTCCGGCTTTATCGTGCGAAGTGACGGCTATATAGTCACCAATGCCCATGTGGTGAGAGGGGCAAACAAAATCAAAGTCACTCTCAACGACAAACGAGTACTTGAAGGAACAGTAGTCGGAACAGATGGATTCAGTGATATAGCGGTTGTAAAAATCGACTCCAATCAATTGCCTGTCGCCAATATGGGCTCATCGAACAAAGTCAGACCGGGTGAATTTGCCATTGCTATCGGTAGCCCGCTTGGATTTGACCACACCGTAACTTTCGGAATTATTTCGGCGGTAGGTCGCACTATTACAGACGTGAACGGCAACATCAACTTCATTCAATCAGACGTAGCGATCAACCCAGGCAATTCAGGTGGACCTTTGCTCAACTTAAACGGCGAAGTTATCGGTGTGAACACAGCTATTCAAGCCAATGCTCAAAACATCGGATTTTCGATCCCCATTGATATTGCCAAATCAGTCGCCAACGACTTAATTGAGCACAAAACAATTCAACGCCCATGGCTGGGAATAGCCATGCAGGTAATCGACGAGGCGATGAGCAAAGCACACGGACTGGCAGCCAATAAAGGCGTACTGATTGGAAAAGTTATCGAAGGCAGCCCGGCTAAGAGCTCTGGTTTACAGCCAGCCGACGTCATCGAAAAAATCGACGGACAGGAAGTATCCACACCGAAAGCGGTGCAAGATATCGTCAAAGCACACAAGGTTAGCGACATCATTCACTTCCTGGTTCTGCGCAATGGCGCCGTCACAGCAATTCCGGTGACAATCGGACAGTACCCCGATAAACCGGTTACTGGTCGCGACTACGATAATTAAGGACCCAGAGCCAATCGTAACGCAAGTGTCCAACGCTACTCGCGCATTTAGACTTCCAGTTGCTGTAAAAGCGTACCGCCAACTAACTCATGCAATGATGAGCGAATTCCCTTCTCGTCATCTTGCGAGGCGCATTTGAAAAGTTTATCCATGGCGCTATGCAACACCGCTGACTCGAGCGGCTGCGGTTTACCAACAAAGATTTTCTCGTAAGAAGTCTTGGTGAGCCCTTCTTCGGCGGTGAGAAGCTCTTCGTAGAGCTTTTCGCCAGGGCGCAAGCCCGTAAACTTTATCTCTATATCCTGACCGGGCCTCAGACCAGAGAATTTGATCAAGTCATGAGCGAGGTCGATAATTTTGACAGGGTTGCCCATGTCCAGAACAAAGATTTCTCCACCAGAACCAAGCGCACCGGCTTGCATAATCAACTGCACAGCCTCCGGGATAAGCATGAAGTATCTGGTTGCATCCGGATGAGTGACAGTCACAGGACCGCCAGCTGCGATCTGCTGACGCCACACTGGTATGACAGAACCGCGGCTGGCAAGCACGTTTCCGAAACGCACGGCAACGTATTTGGTTTTGGATCGACGAGCCAGGTCTTGCACAACCAACTCGGCAATGCGCTTGGTTGCACCCATGACTGAAGTTGGATTGACAGCCTTGTCGCTTGAAACCAGAACAAAAGTCTCTACTCCAAATTCTGCCGACAGCTCGGCTACATTTTGAGTGCCACGGATATTGTTGGTAATAGCCTCAGGCACGTTCGCTTCCATGAGCGGTACATGCTTGTGCGCTGCCGCATGAAACACCACCTGTGGTGCATGCTTCTCAAAGATATTGAGAAGGCGGTGATGATCGCGAATGTCAGCGATGATCGGCACCAGACTGACGGGCTCAGGACGCGCCTTCAGCTCTTGATGGATAGTAAATATGGAATTCTCGCCCTTGCCCAGAAGCAACAGCTCTTTCGGCTGAAAACGCATAATCTGACGGCACAACTCGCTGCCAATTGAGCCGCCTGCGCCTGTGACAAGCACCGTTCTGCCTTCAATGTACTTTGCAATGGCTGGTGTATCCAGCGTTACGGGCTCACGTCCGAGCAAGTCTTCGATAGATACTTCACGCAACTGATTGACGCTGACTTTACCGTTAATCAAATCGTAGAGCCCGGGCAATATGCGCGTCTCTACTTCGGCTTTCCGGCACATGTCTACAATGCGACGAATCTCAGACGGCGGAGCAGACGGCATGGCGATAATCACCTGGTCGATTACCAGATTCTCGACATGCTTCGGCAAATCATCAGTGGTACCAAATACGGTGAGCGATCCGATGCGCTTGTGCACTTTGGCAGGGTCGTCATCGAGCAACCCAACAACATCTACGCCCAGGTCGAAGCGAGAATTCATTTCCTTCAATACCAGTTGACCGGCGTCACCAGCACCTACAAGAAGGGCGCGCCTGCGTACAGGCTGCCGCCAATGGCGACGGTGTTTGTGCTCGGTCTGCAGGCGCCGCAAAATGCGCGGTCCGGTCAGCAGCAAGAAGCACAAACCGGCATCAATAGTAATAACGCTGAATGAAAGTTGGTTGTCGTCTATACGGGTCAAATTGGCAGCACGAGCCAGCAAAAGCAAGGTCGATACTGAAAGAACCGAGCAACCGAGTTCCATGATCTCGGTCAATCCCGTGTAGCGCCACAAACGGCGATAGACGCCAAAGCCCCAGTTAGCGAGCAGGCGGGTGCAGACGAGAGTTGGAATCAATACTTGCAGTTGATGCAAATACGGTCCGTCGATGCGCCCATCCAGGCGAATCAGGTAAGCACCGATAAAGGCCAGGGTGACCAAAACCGCATCGACTGCAATCTGAAGAAGACGCATCCATCTGATTCTAGCCAAAATGCCTGGCGGCAGCTCGGTGTCTAAAACTAACGTTTTCGACTGACTATTATCTGAAGATTCCGGAAGATTCAACGTCGCGTACCAGGCTGCTTGACACAGAGGTCAAGAAGATGTCCGCACTAGTTTAACACTCACCCTTTGACAAAGGCTTATGCGAAGCTCATGAGATCCATCCGGAACTTACTTGACGCGAAGCTTGCCTTTGTTCTTAGTCACCCACTCACGCACTTTTTCGACGGGCAAGCCAAGCGTGCGGGCGGTTCCACGGATAGCTTCATCGTGGTTAACATCAAGCTCCATCAATTCGTAATAGCGCTTGAGAGCAGCCAGTGTAAGCGGTCCTTCCTTGAAGTGGGCGGTGGCGCTGTTCAAGAAGATCTGCCCCAGACCGTATCCAAATGCCACGCAAACCAGCGATGGCACAAGCAACCAGACATCGTAACCCGGCATCGGCTTGAAAAAGTCGGTGAAACCAATAGTAATCCACAAGTGCAGCAATATTTGCACGGCAGCAAAAACGCCTACAAATGTGTATGGATTGGCAATGTACTTATCGAGCGGATCAGCACGCTCGCCGCGTCTGAAGATTTCGTTCTTGGCACGGATGTTGCCTTTCCCGATTACGCTTTTGGGTATAGGAGGGAAGACCATATAGCAGCCGATGATCGTGCACAAGAACATTGCCGGACCTACTATATAGAGCTCGCCCAACTGAGGCTGGCGCATCAAATCGAGGTAAGCGACTGCCCAGGGCAAATAGAGCGCCAGGACCAGCAACAGAATGAAGCGTCCGGGTCCGAGTTTTTGCTCTGTATGCTTGGAAAAGACCCACAAGAAGTACATATTGAACGACATTTGCACAATATGGAAAGAGGCGAAGTTGCTCATAGTTGCCATGGTCAACAGTCCGAGTATGTCGCTCTTGTGCAGAAGCTCCATCGCGTGAAGCTGCTGGTAGCAGTTGTGAGACAGCCAGTAATCAGCCTTGAGCGGATTTACCGGACCCATGGCAAATGCCCCCAGCAATCCGAATATCATCATGAACGTTAATGCCGGAGCTGTGGGCTTATCCTGAATTTCGACGTTTGCGTGTTGGCTCATTATTCCTGCCTAAGATAGATTTTATTGCCCGGGTAAAGCTCGGTCGCTCTGAAATCAAATTACCACGTTGACAAGCTTATCCGGCACGACGATAACCTTGCGAACGGCTTGCCCGTCAATTTTGCTGCAAACTTTTGGCTCGTTCATAGCAATTTCTTCGGACTGCTGCCTGGTCAACCCTCGTGGAGCGCTAACCTTGCTAACAATTTTCCCGTTAACTTGCAGGACTAACTCGATTTGGTTGTCGATAGTCAAACTCTCATCAAAAGTCGGCCAGGTGCTGACATGAATGAACTTGCCTTCGGCCTGCGCAAAACCTGCCAACTCCCAGAGTTCTTCAGTTATGTGCGGCGCCATTGGAGCCAGAACAAGCAAAAGATTCCGTACCGCAAAAGCAAATAAAGCTTTTTGAGCGTCCGAATATTCTTTTCCGATAGTGGAACCATTATCAGACCCACAATCTTGCAAGTACTTATAAAGACCGTTCACCAGTTCATGACAGCGGGCTATGGCGGTATTGAAGTTGTATCGTTCCTGCGAAAGGTCGGCAGTTACAGCCTTCACAGTCTTATGAACAAGTGAATGAAGCGCCTGAGCCTTTTCGTCCAGACTGGCGTGGTCGATGGCGGGAATGGAACCGGCGTTCGCGGGATTAAGGGTACCCGACTCAATCAAATCTGTGACAAAACGCCAGACGCGACTGAGAAATCGATGCTGACCAATGGCGCCTTCCTCATTCCATTCCAGTTCTTGCTCGACCGGTGCGGCAAAGAGGGTGAATAAGCGGGCAGAATCAGCACCATATCTCTGGAAGAAATCTTTGGTACCGACAACATTTCCACGAGACTTGGACATCTTTTCGATGCGACCAGAGCTGGGCGAGAACTTGGTTACCATCCCTTGAGACAGGAGATTGGTGAATGGTTCATCGCACTGCACAAGATTCATGTCACGCAATGCCTTGGTGAAGAATCGCGAGTAGAGCAAATGCAAGATGGCATGCTCGACACCGCCGACATACTGATCGACAGGCATCCAGTAATTTGCTTTCGCACTGGCGAAGATTTCTTTGGGATTTTTTGCATCAGCGTAGCGCAGGAAATACCAGCTCGAATCGATAAATGTGTCCATTGTGTCGGTTTCGCGCCTGGCGTCGCTATTGCACTTCGGACATTTCGCCTTGACGAAGCTGTCCATGCGCCCGAGCGGCGAACCACCTTCGCCTGTGATCTCAATGCCTTCCACAGGCAGCACCACGGGCAGTTGCTCATCAGGGATGGGAACGATGCCGCAAGTTTCACAATGTACGAGCGGGATAGGGCAGCCCCAGTAACGCTGGCGGCTGATCAACCAGTCGCGCAATCTGAACTGAGTGCGGGCTGTGCCGAGCTTATTCTCAACAGCATGCTCAATAATTTTCTTCTTCGCGTCCTGACTGTTCAGTCCGTTGAACTTGCCGGAATTGACCATAACTCCTTGTTCGAGATATGGCTCCTTAAGCTCCTCAGCGACTTTACCGTCTGGGGAGATAACTTCAGTAATTGGAAGTTTGAATGTCTTGGCAAAAGCAAAGTCGCGTTCATCATGCCCGGGCACACCCATGACAGCGCCGGTTCCGTAGTTCATCAACACGTAATCTGCGATCCAGATAGGCACGACATCGCCGTTGAACGGATTGACCACGTAAGTACCGAGAGGCACGCCAGTCTTAGTCTTCTCACCGGTCATGCGATCCAGTTCTGTTTTGTGTTTTGCCTGGTCAACATACTTGGCTACGGCTTCTTTGCATTCATCTGTAGTCAGCTCCGCAACGAGCGGATTCTCAGGAGCAAGAACGAGATAGCTGACACCAAATACAGTGTCAGGACGAGTGGTGAAAACGGTAATTTGAACGTTTGGTTTGCTCTCTACAGTGAATGTGAGCAGAGCCCCCTCGGACTTACCAATCCAGTTCTGTTGCATGATTCGCACGCTGGCAGGCCAGTTTTGCAATTTGTCCAGATCCGTAAGGAGCGGGTCTGCGTAGTCGGTGATTTTCAAAAACCACTGACTCATCAAACGCTGTTCCACTTTAGTTTCAGGGTGACGCCAACAAGCGCCATCTTCAACCTGTTCATTAGCCAGAACGGTGTGGCAGACCGGACACCAGTTAACTGGCGCTTCTTTTCTCACAGCCAAATTGTGTTTGAAAAACTGCAAGAACAACCACTGCGTCCAGTGGTAATAATCACTGTCGCAAGTGGTGACTTCGCGGCGCCAGTCGAAGCTGGTTCCGAGCTTCTTCAACTGCTCATCGCGCATGAAACGAATATTCGACTTAGTCCACGATTCAGGATGCATCTTGCGAGATATCGCCGCATTCTCAGCAGGCAAACCGAAAGCATCCCATCCCATCGGGTTGAGCACGTTGTAGCCATGCATCCGGCGCGTACGGCTGATCACATCAGAGACGGTGTAGACCCGCATGTGTCCCATATGCAGGTCGCCTGAGGGATAAGGAAACATCACCAGCGAATAATATTTGGGACGAGTTTTGTCATCGTCTTGGGCTTGATAAATGCCCGCCTCTTCCCACTTCGCCTGCCACTTCTCTTCAAAATCTTGCGGCACATACTGCTGGCTAACCATAACTTGTCCCCTGCTCACATTACTCAAGCAAATACCCTCGCGTCGCGCGCCCGAAGTAATGAATCTTAGCTCAGGCGCATTGCTGAGGACAAGCGAATACTGCTCCATGCTAAGATTCTTAGCTGTTTAAACATAAGGAAAAGGTGCCATGGTCCAGCAAGAGCAAGTCGTAAAGATGAGCGACGAGGCAGAACAAATTCCTCAGGAAATTCTCGAGGAAGCGCGGGAACTCTGTCGGGGAACGGAAGTTCTGCCGGAAGGTCCGCTGGGACTAGCCAAGCGCATTAAACTTTGCCGCGACCAGGGCAGACAGATGCGAGTCAAGCTGGGCGTTGATCCGACGCACACAGATTTGCACATTGGGCACGCAGTTTTGTTCCGGAAACTCAGACGGTTTCAGGACCTCGGGCACAAAGTCGTGCTGATCATCGGTGGATTCACAGCTCAGATCGGTGATCCATCCGGACGAAACTCGACCAGACCGCCATTGTCAGCAGAAGACGTGCGCAAAAATGCCGAAACTTACTTGAATCAAATTGGAGTAATTCTGGATCTCGAGAAGACCGAAGTTACCAACAATACAGATTGGCTCGCGCCGATGAACCTGAACGATCTGCTCAAATTGGCCGGGCGAGTTACAGCCAACCAGTTGCTCGCCAAAGAAGCCTTTGGAGACAGACTCGACAAGCAACTGCCGGTGTTCTTTCACGAGCTCTTCTATCCACTTTTGCAAGGCTATGACTCAGTCGCAATCAAATCCGACATCGAACTTGGCGGAACAGATCAACGCTTCAACATTCTCATGGGACGCGAACTGCAACCCCATTATGGAGTAGAGGCGCAACTAGCCATGTTCCTGCCGTTGCTCGAAGGCACCGACGGCGAAAAGAAAATGTCGAAGTCTTACAACAACTACATCGGCTTGAAAGACGAACCGGATGACATGTTTGGCAAGTGCATGCGCATTCCCGATCATTTGTTGATCAAGTACTTCGAGCTGGCCACGTCACTGACGGGAAAAGAAATCGACGAAATAAAGTCAGCCCTCGAGGCAGGCGGTAATCCCAAAGATGCCAAAGAACGCCTGGCCGAGCAGGTTGTCCGTCAGTACCATGGCGACGAACTCGCAAAACAGGCGACGGCAACATGGCAACGAGTGCACAGCCAGAAACAGGCACCGGAAGAGATGCCATCGTATACGGTATCAGCATCGACACCACTGTTCAGAATTCTTGTCGATTCACAAATGTGTTCCGGCACTGGCGAAGCGAAACGTCTTGCCCAGGAAGGCGGCGTGCGCATCGACGGCGAGCAGGTTAAGGATCCAAACACCGCTATTGAATTGCAGTCAGGCGAAAGCAAGGTAGTGCAGGTCGGGCGAAGAAAATTTGTTCGTCTAGTCGCGAAGTAACAAAACAATCCACATTACGACAGGCTAAAAAGGCTCGATAACAGTTCGAGCCGACTGCGACCCACATGGCTGACACCAGGGTCGAGCACTTCCGCCTCGACCGAGCACGACCGCGATAGATGCTGGTCGGAGCGCCGCGCATTGCTGTAAACCCGGAACCTGGCGAAAACTCTCGACGTTAACGTTCGTTAAACATTGGACGATTAGCATACAAAACATCCCCCTGCACCTTCCTGAAATCATCGAATTTTAACGGTGCTAAATAGTTTTGGAGACGCAACAAATGGCAAATAGCAATGCACAAGAAACAGCTCACCGTGATGTTGAAGCAGTAACAGTCACAGCTCGTTCTGCCACTACCGTAGATGAAGCCCAGAAGACTGCGGACAAGTTCGTCAATGAGACACAGACTCACTATGAAAACTCACTATCGAGCACAAATCAGAACACCAAATCTGAATACATCAACCAACTGAATAAGGACCTCGAGGAGAGAAAAATTCTTCCTGCTTTATCCCTCGCTTATATAACAGACGATCAAAGATGGGCTGACGTCAGCAAAAGAGATGGATTCATTGACAAGGAACACATCGAACAATACAAGCGCGAGAAAAACATTTCGGACACATCGGTCCAAGGTTTGTATTTGAACAAAGCAGAACAACTGATCGGAAACAACAAAGTCAACAGAACGCAACTGGCGAACGCTATCTTAGATCAGGAAAAAATCATTTCGAATCTCGGCACGCAAGAAGCAACAAGCGCAGCGCAGCTGTTGGTCAAGGGCGGCGAATCGGATACTTTGCTCGATAAGATTGATCATGGTGGCACCGGCTACACAAATGATCGGCGCATCAGCAAAGAAGAGTTGAATACATTTCTGAGCAGCAAGGAAGCGAGTAAATTATCAAAAGAAGAACAAGATACATTGAGCAATCTGTACAAGAACTGGAACACACCACAGGTAAAAGCACTACTTAATGATCAAGGCTACCTGTCCCTTAATGACGACGACCGAACAACAAACAAGAATACACTGCACAAGTATTTGAACAGCCAGCAAAACGAATCCAGCAATTCAACAGGGAACTCACAGCCAAATAGACCGGCAGATGCGAACGCCGCAGCAAGCTCAGCCAGACCAGCCGATGCGGGTGCCACGAAGCCTGCTGAAGCGCCCAAGCTCTATGACACGCTGCCCGCAATCGCGGCTCGAAACGATCTGCCACCAGGTGAGCAAGAAGATCTGAAGAAACTGAGCGCAGCGGGATACAAGCTGGATCCAAACGACCATGGAGACAAAGCAAATCCGCACACTGAAGTCTATAAAGGACCAAACGGAGAAGTTATTGCGATCGATCGCGACAGCAACGGAAACGCAGTTGGATACACCGAAGGAAACACAAACACGAAGGTTTATTGGGCTTACAAGAAATATGCCGACGCCGATCCCAACACACCTGGACAGACAGCGAAGTGGGCATTCTATGAGGGGTCACAACCGAAGTGGAGCACAGGCGGTGTCACAATGGACTCCACAGGCAAGGTGCGCGCAAAGGATCAGCGACTTGCTGTTCCAGGGCAAGCCGACCCAAACAACGTAGGCGACTACTAGATGCCTCTACCCGCTTCGACTAACACCACCTCTGAATTGGAGTCGAAGTTTGACGACCGGTTTTCACGCACAAGTCATTCTCAGTGCCGGATGTCCCCCTCTGTCATTCAGTAAACGTTCATTTAACAGACACGATTTATTCTGATGACATGCAGCGAACAAAAGCGGCTTGCCCACTAAACAACCAAACAAGTCAATTCAAAGTCGGTCAAGGATTAGCTCCTGTCGACGAGGAGGAAAATGGAAGCCTCAATGCAGTCACTTTCTGTTTACAGCCTCATGCAGCGAAATGTTGTGCACTCATCACTCTTGTGTGCAGCAGATCTACAAACCTCTATCAACGGAGTCGTCTTTGTCCGGAGAAGAAGCCTGGTGATAAGCCAAGCTCCAGCAGGAGATCAGTATTTCCATGATTCTGACACTGGTTTGCTGACTCGTTTGAACTAAGTGTCCCTTCCATGATTTTGCGGAGTTCAGATGCCTACAAAATACGCGCCCTTGAGTGTGCACATATCGCCATTCTTACCTGACAATTTGAGCTGTATTTTGCCTGGCTCCAACATCGGAGTCTCTGGCTTTTACCTCAAGGATGGTTATCCATATATCGTCTTGAAGCACTATCACTGGGAATCGCGAGCACACTTCAAGATTCGTTGGGTTACGTATTCTAAGCAGTCTTGTATTATCCTCTTGGACGAGGTTTGTCGAGCTAAACCTTCAGCCGCGGCCCGGCAAACTTTTGTTCGCATTGTCGATGGCACCTCGGTTTCGATTGTTACCCATCCAGAATTCATGCGGGTTTTGCAGTTGGTATGTGCCGATATTATTGCTCATCGTTCAAAGCGTCAGACTGATGTGGACAGAAAGCTGATTGACGATGTTAATTCGATTTTTCGAATGTTTGCAAGCAATCGACGCAACAAGACGAACGCCGGATTAGAGGAACAGAAATTTGTCTGCTAACGGTTAGTTGCTTAGATGCACCATATATAGTGATTCAGATTTTAGCTGCAGGGGCAAAATGAAAGCATGGAGTAAAATCCATGCTCTTCATATTTCCTACTTCTTTTCAGGCTTATAGACAGAACCGACAAAAATGAGTAAACCCGTTTTGCTGTCTCTGATAGCGAAAACAAAGGGGCGATTGACAATCATCTTAAACTGCCGTTGCGGCTCCAGACGCACGGCTGTTGGCATAAATCCGACTGACGTGGCAGCGGTCGCTACAGTTCCTTTTTCATCAACGTCTAGAGTAGTTTTATGAATGACTTCGCTCACTTTCAGATTCGGAGGCGGCGTATGTAAGCGCGAAAAGTCAGCGCTATCGGAAAACATATTGGCAAAGCCCATCTCGGACAAAACCTTGTTTAACGTCTTGCCGTAGTCGATGTGAAAAGTGGGCATGGTCAGCTGACTATTTTTCCACTCTTCAAACTTCCCAACGTATTCGTCGAACTTTTGAGCAGTCAATCTTTTCTCAAAATCGGCTAGCTTCAAAGATGGCGCCGGCAAAAAGACAAGCGCCTCGAACCGTTCGGTACCATACGGCAGCTTCACCGCCTGGAGGTCTTTTTCCTCGAAGTAAGAAAATTTGCCGGTATCATTCATAAACTGAACTTTTTTCGTTGCTCCAGACGCTAGATGGAAGTCACCGGGCTTGCTATTTTCTACGGGAAACGGCGTTGTCCACTCGCCCTTGAAATAAATTGCATTGAGGAGCACTGCAAATGTCTGAGGCGAAAGCTTATCGAGAATTGACGGGATATGCTTTTGGGTTTTCTCCGAGACCCAGGCATTTATCTTATTTACGGCGTGAGAGTCGGCGAAATTCTCGCTGCGAATCTCTGACTGAAAATCATCTCTGGCAGTTTTTTCAAAGGACGGATTCAACTTGTAGACATCATTGACAAAGATGGAGTTAGCAATGTTCATCTCGACTTGCTTGTCTTGCGATGAAAGCGATTTGATCAACTCGCTGAAAGCAGCGGCGGTGTCAGCCTTAGAGTCTGCAAACTTCAATCCGCCGGCCATTGCCTCGTGAGTTGCGCCACCTGAGCCAGCCATGGCAAAGTTGAGCGCAATAGCAACACTTGCAGGCGAAATGAAACAGTTTTCTCCGATTGCTTCGGCACTCAACTTCTGAAACAAGTCGAGTCCAAATTTTTCTGTCGCCACAACCGCATCTTTAGCTGTAATTTTCACGGTCGTTACCTTCTTATCCTGGGCGGTTTTCGCACGCGTGGGAGCTGCTTTTGCTGCATCAAGATTCACCCCAAGCAAATTGCTTACAAGTGAAATCGAAACAGCTGCCACGATTGAATTCATTGATCTTTTGTTCATCAGTACACCATTTGTTTCATACAAAATACACTGCCACCAGACTTCATGAACTCGCTTGTATCTACCTCAACCGGCTTGAAACCAAGGCGTTGCAAGTCGGAACATGTGGCGTGAGAGCCTTTCTGTATCACCACATAATCGTCAAGCGCAAGAGCATTACAAGCAAAGTTGTTCGCATCTGCTTCGCTTACCTCCACAACGTTTTGGAAGTAATTTCGAATCAGTGACAAACCAGTCTCGTCAAAAGCAGGCGGATAAATCATGACTGAGTCGGCATTGAGCACAGCGAAGCAAGTATCGAGATGATAGAACTTCGCGCTCACGAGACGCAGCTTAACAACCGGTACCTGGAGCAGATTCACAAGTGCATCGCTGCAGCGCTCTTCCGTTCTTGTTCCAAAACCCAGCCACAAAAGCTTGCGACCAGGATGCCAAACGCCGTCTCCGCCACCCTCGAAACGCTTGCAGACTTCAGGCAAATGCAAAACCTTGTAACCTTGCTCGGCAAACCACCTTTCAAAATGTGGAACTTCTCGGGTGCGTGATTGGTACGCCATACGGCCAAGCACCACAACAGGATGAGCATCGACATCCAACGCCGGCAAAACTTGATTGGCGGTGAAGACCATGTCCTCCAGATCCACGCCTGGTTCGATCAACTCAACCGGAAATCCGCACTTCTCAAATGTAGATTTCAGTTCACTCCATTGAGCCTGCGCCTTTCCTGTGTCGACAGCACCGATATTGCCTGACATAAACTCATTTTTTGCGTCTCTGACATCAAAGTAAGTTGGCGGACACATAAGAATTCGTCGAGGCACTGCACGCGGTGCCACCTGCGAAAAGGCAACCGCGTCCGACAGAGACGCGATCGCTTGCAATTGAGTATTATTCGTCATGATTTAATTGGCGTACTTTACAGAACAGCCATAAGGCTTAGTTGTAGCAACAGTAACCTTCTTACCACTTAGCGCCTCAGCAAGAGCCGCACGAACGTAATTGGTAGACTTTGGAATGTCATCAGTTTCAGAACTCGGTGTGTCATCAATCGCACCGGCGTAAATCAGTTTGCCTGTTTTATCGATTACGTACATGTCAGGCGTGGTCTTCGCTTGATAGAGGTGCCCAACTTTACCGTCAGGGTCCAGCAACAGAGCAGTCGGCTGCGCAGACAGTTGTGCCAGGATCTTGTTGTATTCCGCTGGCGTGTGGCTTCCTTGTTTACCATCACCGGCAGAACTGATTGTGTACCAGACGACACCTTTGCCAGTAAACTCCTTCTGCAAACTTTGCATGTTGTTGGATTTGTAGTGCTTTCTGACAAAAGGGCAGCCATCGTTAAACCACTCCAAGACCACGAATTTTCCTAATAGTCGAGAAAGCTGGTGAGTCTGTCCTTTAGTGTCTCGTAGCGTGAAGTCCGGCGCCGTCTTGCCTACAACAGCGCTCTCGTCTTCCGTCTTCGTGCCATCAGCAGCGCTCTCGTCTTGCGCCTTCTTACCATCAGCAGCGCTTTCGTCTTGCGCCTTCTTGCCGCCACCAGCGCTTTCGTCTTGTGTCTTCTTGCCGTCACCAGCGCTTTCGTCTTGCGCCTTCTTGCCGTCACCAGCGCTTTCGTCTTGCGCCTTCTTGCCGT